>DAIRVB010000577.1:0-3286 GCA_036803065.1 Streptosporangiaceae bacterium | reverse complement strand
GGCACAGAACGCGAGTTGTCCTGCGATCTCGCCCTGCTCGCGATGGGGTTCACGGGAGCGGAGCCGGACGGCCTCCTCGCCCAGCTCGGGGTGGGCTTCGACGCGCGCGGGAACGTGGCCCGGGATCGCTCGTTCGCCACGTCGGTGCCGGGCGTGTTCGTGGCGGGTGACATGGGACGCGGCCAGTCGCTGATCGTGTGGGCGATCGCCGAGGGCAGGTCCGCCGCGGCCGCGGTGGACGATTACCTGGCCGGGGAGACCGTGCTGGCCGCCCCGATCCCGCCCACGGCCCGCCCTATGTCCTAAGCAACGAAGTCCTGAGTGGCCGAGTCCTAGGGATCAAGGGTTGGGGTTCGCGCCCGGGACGCCGGAGCATATGTTCTGCGCGGCATTGCGGGTTTGCACCGCGGCCTGGCTGCCCTGGGCCGTCCCGCCTGCGGCGGCTGAGGGAGTGGCGCCCGCCTTGACCGGGGCGGGCGGCGGGATGACCCCGGTGAAGCCGGATCCGATGGTCAGGGTGATGGGCCCGGTGCCGCCGTTGTCCTGGCTGGCCGGGGCGGCCGTGAGGGCCTGGGCGACCGCGTATGCCCCGTCGGCCGCGGCGGTGCCGGGGTAGCTGATGGTGGTCGCGGCCCCGGTCACGGGGGCGTCGCCGACATGGACCACGTCGAACCCGAGCTTCCTGAGGCTGGCCGCGGTCTGCGCGGCGAGATTGGCCGTGCCCGTGCTGTTGAGCACCGCCACCTGCACCTGCCGGGGGGAGGGCACCGGCAGGGACCCCTTCCACAAGGTGTCTGTCTTCAGCACCTGCCAGACGACGTCGTCCTTGGGCTCGTCGGGCAGCAGCCGGTTGATGTTGGCCCGGTCCAGGATCGTGGGCATGGTGATGAACGTCACGGCCTTGCTGTGCAAGTGGCGCAGGCCGGCCGCCATCCCGAGCAGCTTGGTGACTGATCCCAGGCCTGGATCCACGGTGAGCGCGCCGGTTGCCGCGTCGGCGATCTGCAGGAGCTTGACGGGATTCGCCAGGGTGCCCTGGCTGTCTATCTTCTGGATCAGCGACGACATGAACTCCTGCTGTAGCTCGATCCGGCCCAGATCGCCGCCGTTGCCCACGCCATGCCGGGTGCGGACAAACGCCAGTGCCTGGTCCCCGGTGACAAGGTGCCGCCCGGCCGCGAGGCTCAGGTGGCTGAAGGGGTCGTTCACCGCCTGCGGCAGGCACACCTCAACCCCGCCCACCACGCTGACCATGGTCCGGAAGGAGTTGAAATCAAACCGGACGAAGTGATCCATCCGGATTCCGGTCAGGTGCTCGACGGTGGCGACCGCGCATGCCGGGCCGCCCTCGTTCATCGCCCCGTCGATGATCGCCTGCGGGATGGCTGGCACGGTGCCGCCACCGGTCCGCGACTTGCAGGCCGGCTCGTAAACCAGCGTGTCCCGGGGGATCGACACGACAGTGGCGTGCGTGTGAGCGGCGTCGAGGTGGACCACGATCAGGTTGTCCGACAGGTCGGTGCCCGGGGCAAAGCCGAAGCCTCCTCCCTGCCCGTCGCGGGTTTGCGAGCCGAGGATGAGGATGTTCTGCACGCCGGGCGCCGACGGCGGCGGCCGGTGCTTCAGTCCGCCGAACGCGTTGGTGACGGTCAGGTTGCCGTCCAGCTTCGCGTAGATGGCATAGGCGCCCAGGCCGACCACCAGCACGAGGATGCTGGCTGCCGCGGCTACCCACACCAGTATCTTGCCGCGCCTGGTCAGCCGGGTCGGCTTGGACTTAGGGGGTGGCCCGCCGTACCGCGTCCCGGCGCGGTATTCGCGCGGGCCGCCGTTCGTGCGCGGGTTGGCCCGGTACTCTCCCATGCCGGCGCGGTATTCGCGCGGGTCGCCGTATTCGCGCGGGCCGCCGTTCGTGCGCGGGTTGGCCCGGTACTCTCCCATGCCGGCCGGGTATTCGCGCGGGTCGCCGTATTCGCGCGGGCTGCCGTACTCAGGCGGGCCGCTGTATTCGCGCGGGGCGACATATTCACGCGGGGCGCCGTGCTCCCGCGCGGCCCGGTACTCGCGCGGAGTGCCGTAGTCTCGCTCGACCGGGCCCTCTGGGGACGCTCGGTAGTCGCGCGGGTCGGCCTGGTACTCGCGCGGGGCGCCGTACTCTGGCTCGACCGGGCCCGCTGAGGGCGCCCGGAACTCTCGCTCGACCAGACCCTCTCGCGGCGCCCGGTTCCCTCGCCGTCCGCGCGGGGGCATGGCTCCGCCGGAGCGGGAGGTGCCCGGCTGCCTGCCTCTCATATCCGACCTCGCGATGCCGTGGGTGTCAGCTGCCAAGTCGATCGTTGCGCAACTCGGCCAGCGGAGAGCACAATATCCCTCCGCCGTAACGCCCTGTTTATGCCTCACGGCAGATTTCTGGAGGTTTTACGCCTATATGCCTCGGAGCAGTCCAACGGAAGGCAATGGCCCGCACGGCAGTCAGCCTCCCGGGGGCTCAGCTGCCGGGAGCCGGGACCTGGCCGGGTGTGAGTAGCGCGGGACGACCGTTGAAATGAATCTTGCACGTCAGGGCTCGGCGAAGTGGAGGCGGCCCCTAGAGTGGTATAGACCAATTGGGGTCGTAGAGGGCGGGAGCGACTGAGCATGAGCCGCCGGGCAAAGATTGTCTGCACGCTGGGCCCCGCGTCCTCCAGCCCTGAGCGGCTCGCCGCGCTGGTGGCCGCCGGGCTCGATGTGGCCAGGCTCAACATGAGCCACGGCACCCAGGCTGGCCATCGGCAGGCCTACCAGGCGGTCAGGGACGCCTCGGACACTGCCGGGCACAGTGTGGGGGTACTCGTGGATCTCCAGGGGCCCAAGATCCGCCTGGGCACGTTTGCCACAGGTCCGGTCCGGCTGTCGGTGGGCCAGGAGTTCACCATCACCGCCGAGGACGTTCCCGGGGATTCCAGCCAGGTCTCGACCACCTACCGGGGCCTGCCCGATTACGTCGGGCCGGGGGACCGGGTGCTCGTGGACGACGGGCGCATCGCCCTGGAGGTGGTGGAGGTGCGCGGCGCCACCGTCCGTACCCGCGTCGTCGTGGGTGGCGTGGTCTCCGACCACAAGGGCCTCAACCTGCCCGGGGTCAAGGTCAGCGTGCCCTCGCTGACCGCGAAGGACCAGGCGGACCTGCGCTGGGCGCTGGGCCTGCGCGCGGACATGATCGCCCTGTCGTTCGTGCAGGGTCCCGAGGATGCCGGGCCGGCCCGGCGGATCATGGAGGAGGTCGGCATCAGCCTGCCGCTCATCG
>DAIRVB010000576.1:0-3297 GCA_036803065.1 Streptosporangiaceae bacterium | reverse complement strand
GCCGTGAATACGCCGTCCTACTCGGCTAGGCGATCGGCGACGGCGAGCATCTCGCGTCCGGCGGGCTGAAGCTCGACTTTGGTACACAAAAGCCCGGTCGACACTCGCTCCACGATGCCCCATTCCCAGATCGCGGTGACATCCAGGCCGCAGCGCCAGGCCAGCCACCGCGCCCGGTCGTGCGCGTCGCCGTCCAGGAGTTCACGAGGGTCTTCGCGCATCAGGATTCCCATGTCGTACTCGGCCTCGGCCAGCAGGCCGTCCGGGTCGACAAGCTTGAAACCGTCTCCCGACTCGAGCACGTTCCACTGATGCACATCCCCATGCACCAGGACGGCGCGCTCATCATCGTGGGCCGCCATACGACGCGCCGCGCAGGCGAGCGCGTGGCCGACCGTACGTTCCGGGCACGGGCGGCCGAGCTCCTCCCAGGTCACCGCGATGAAATCGGCGAGCCACCGGCCCTTCTCAGCGCCGGTTGGCAGACCGCAGCCCGGGGCGGGGCGCCATACCCTCGCGGCCGCCGAGCAGAGAATCTCGTGCCGTTGCGCAATCGGGAGCGCCAGCTGGTGCAGCGAGCGGCCGAGCCGTTCGAGTAGCAGCGCGCCCCGCGCCGTGTCTTCCCGCAGTAGCCGGACGCAACCCTCACCATTCGCGAGCCGCAGGGCGGTGACCTCGTTCCTGGCCACCTCATCGGCACGTGGGACGAGCAGTTTCAGCACCGCGGGCGCACCGTCACCGAGCGTGGCCTGGGCGACGAACGCCTCCGTTGAGTCGCGATATGGCCGGCCGACAGCGATCGACCAGTCCTGCTCGAGGCTCGCGACGAGGTCCGGGAGATCATGGATCCACTGGGTGGCGCCGGCCGCCAGCGCCTTGTTGCGCACGACGGCCGGGATGTCGCGGTGCACCTCGCTGCACCAGTCAAGGGAGAAGTGGCGACGCGTGCCTGGGCTGGTAGATGGGGAATTCTCCGCCGTCCGGAAGGCGGATCGCGGCCAGTAGCCCCCAGCCCTGATCGGAGACATCCCGCGCTACTTCCACTCCCTTGCCTCTCAATTCGGCGAGCGTGGCGTGGATGTCGTCACACATCAGGTAGAGCTCATGGTGGCCGCCACCGTCGGCTGGATGGACAGCAAGCTCGGCCGGGGGCAGGGCGAAAATGAGCCAGCCTCCGCCCGCATCGACCGATGACAGGCCCAGCACGTCACCGAAGAACGCCCGGACCTTCTCAGCGTCCGGTGAGAACACGATCGCATGCATGCCGGTAATCACACCTGATCCTCGCTTCCGCTCAGCCAATGATCGCGCAGGTCATTGAAGGCCCCTAATCCTCGCAGCCCTGACGCTGGTTCCCGCCGGACGTCCGGGCGGCGAGGTGCTGCCGCACCGGCCAGCCGGTGCAGCAGCGGCGTGATGCGGTAGTCGACCAGTTCGCGCATGACCAGAGAGGTGGTCGTGCGTTCGACGCCGGCGATGGCCAGGATCAGGCCGGCGATGCGGTAGAGATCGTCCGCATCGGTGGCAACGACGTGGACGAGAAGGTCGGCCTGGCCGCTGATGCCCTGCACGTGGAGCACTTCGGGGACTGCCGCGAGCGCGGCGGCGACATTGTCCAGCTCGCGCTGGGTGACCCGGGTGGTGACGAAGGCCGTGAGCGGGTAGCCGAGGGTCTTCGGGCTGATCCTGCGTTCGATTGAGTGAAGCAGCCCGCCCTGCTCGAGCCGGGCGATCCGGGATGCGGCGGTGTTGCGGGAGATCCCGAGCTGCTCGGCCAGCGCGACGGCGGTGGCCCGAGGCCCCTTGCCCAGGGCGAGCAGGAGGCGGGCGTCGATGGCGTCCAGCCGGTCGTCATGTGGCACAATGCCTGCTTTCGCTGGGGTGCGCCGCGAACTGATGGTGCATTCTGCTCAGTCTCTAAGTTGTGAATTGTGCAGTCAACCCAACTGTGTTGTCCTTACAGGCAGGGAATGCACATGCGAAGCGGTGGGAACATGTCTGACGCACCGGTGGCCGTGCCGTCGCGGGGAGCTGTCCGCCTCGACATCCTGGCGGAGGTCGAGCGCCGGGTGCTCTGGCTGTCCACGGCGATCGTTCATCACGCGAACCGGGTCCGGCCGAACCCCACCGGGCTGAAGGTCGGCGGTCATCAGGCGTCGTGCGCGTCGATTGTGTCGATCATGACCTCGCTGTGGTTCCGGCACCTGCGTCCGGAGGACAGGGTGTCGGTGAAGCCGCACGCGTCGCCTGTCCTGCACGCGATCAACTATCTCCTCGGGGAGCTGGACGAGGCGTATCTGCCTACGTTGCGGGCATTCGGGGGGCTGCAGAGCTATCCCAGCCGGGCCAAGGATCCAGATCCGGTGGACTACTCGACCGGCTCGGTGGGCATCGGCGCTACCGCACCGATCTGGGGTGCGATGGCGCGACGGTATGTGCAGAGCACGACGGGCGGGGCGGGCACCGGCCGTCAGTACTCACTGCTCGGCGATGCCGAGCTGGACGAGGGCGCCGTGTGGGAAGCGGTCCTCGACCCCGGGGTCGCGGAGCTGGGGGAGATCGTGTGGATCGTGGACATGAACCGGCAGTCGCTGGACCGCGTGGTGCCCGGCATCGCGGCGGCCCGGCTGCAGGGCATGTTCGCCAGCGCAGGCTGGCAGGTGCTCACGCTGAAATACGGAGCCCGGCTGGAAGGGCTGTTCGCCCGGCCGGGCGGGGACGCTTTGCGCACCCGGATCGACGAGATGCCCAACCCCGAGTACCAGCGGCTGCTGCGGTGCGGAGCGGTGGAACTCCGGGACCGGCTGGCCGGCGGCAGCGCCGGGATTGCCGGGCTGATCGCCGAACTGGACGACGCGGCCCTCAGCGATGCGATCGGCAATCTCGGCGGCCATGATCTGGCCGCGCTCGACGCTGCTTTTGAGTCGATTGATGACACCCGGCCCACGGTGATCTTCGCGTACACCATCAAGGGTTATGGCCTTCCCATGCAAGGCCATCCGCAGAACCATTCCGCGCTGCTGACCGAGGCGCAGATGCTCGAGCTCGCGGCGCGGCTGGGCACGACGGCCGACCGCCCCTGGGCGCGGTTCGGCGAAGGCACCGATGCTGCCCGGCTGTGTGCCGCCGCCGCCGAGCGCCTGCGCAGGCTGGATCCGCCGGTCCAGAGGCCGCCGGAGCTGCCGGTGGACATCGGCCGCACGCCCGCGGGCACGGCGACGACCCAGGCCGCGCTGGGCCGGGCACTGCTGGATCTGACCAGGGAAGCACCGGAAGCGGCCCGGCGGGTGGTGACCG
>DAIRVB010000575.1:0-3314 GCA_036803065.1 Streptosporangiaceae bacterium | reverse complement strand
CCGATGTTGATCAATCGCTGACCTGCTAGAACCGAAGAGACGCCCAGTTCGCCCCGGTCTGGACCCCCGGAGAACATCCGCGACACCACTTACGGCGAAGACGCCTCCCAGACCCGCACCGGCAACGGACCCCAGGTCATGGCCACCCTGCGCAACCTCTCAATCAGCATCTTCAAAATGACCGGCCACCGGAACATCGCAGCCGCCTGCCGCCACCACGCCCATGACGCCACCCGCACCCTGGCCACCCTCGGACTCAGCCCAGCATGACCAAAACGGACATCACGCCACTATGCCGGGGCCCTGGGTATCGCCCCAGGTCGGCCTTTTCGCCGCCTTGATGCCGGTTTCAAGCTGTGCTGTTATGTGTACGGTAAGCCATCACGATTTGACGGGGATTTCAAGACGGGGATTCATGACGGGGGTTTCATGACGGGGGTGCCGAGACCGGCATGGCTGGCCGAGCTCATAGAGGTCGCCCGCCAGCTATACGAGGCCAGCGGCGGAGACAAGGGGGCTCTCCCGGCCGAACGCCCGGAACGGATCGGGAAGGCGAGCCCTGACGCTGAAGCGGGTCCCGGCTGGTTCTGGCTGGATCTCGGAGGCCAGGTGGTGGAGTCCGATCAGCTAGAGACCGCGGTGCTCGGGCCGGCTGAAGGACCGCAACAGCGCCGGTTCCAGGTCCTGGAATCGGCGCAGGATGGCAGCGTACTGAGGATCAAGGTAGCGTCGTTCGCTCCCTCGGACGGGCTGTTCCTGTGGGTCTCGCGCCGCGGCCGCGCGAGGCTGGACAAGTCCCTGCTCGCAGGCTTATCGCAGATGAGTCGATTCCATCTGATCGATCGCTTCGCCCAGGGCCGTGCCGACCCGGTCCCGGGCGCAGCGCCGTCCGGCAGCCTCAATGCCGATCAGGCCCGCGGACTGGCGGCCTGCCTCGCGCCGGGCGTGCAGCTCGTCTGGGGTCCGCCAGGAACTGGGAAGACGAGGCTGTTAGCGGCCGCGCTGCAGGAGCTGACCGTGCGCGGCAAGAACGTGCTGCTGGTCTCGGGCAGCAACGTGGCCGTCGACAACGCCCTAGCCCAGGCGGCAACGAACCTCGATCCGGCTCCCGGTGTCATCGTCCGGGTCGGAACGCCCCATGTAACCGGCGTCGCGACGGATCCGCGCCTCTGCCTACAGCGCATGGTGCTCGGCCGTCTGCAGCAACTCGACAGCGCGCGGGCCCACGTGGAGGAATTGATCGCCGATCTGCGCGGCCATCCGGGTGTTGTCCGCCTCGACAGCGCGAAACGTGAACTGGCCGGCTTCGACACCTCCGCCTATCGCGAGGCCCGGCAGCACATCGACAATCGCGACTGGCTCGCCGAGCAGCGCACGCTGATGCGGCAGGTCCAGGAGCGGGCTGCGGCATCAGCGGCGGCACTGAGCGCGGGGCGGGCCCGGCATGACCAGGCAAAGCGCTCCTGGGAGGAATGCGCCGTCGCGCGGCAGCACCTCAACGCGGCCACGGCACTGGAGATGAAGCTCGGCAATGTCGCCCTGGGACGTGACCAGGCGATCGCCGATGTGGTCCGGCTACAGGCCGATCGCGAGCGCCTGGTCGCTGAGTCCGGCGCCCGGACGGGAGGGATCACCGGCCTGAGCCGCCGCCGCGAGCGCAAGCAACTGGCCGACCTCATAGCGGACGTGAACTACCGGCTCGATGCGGCAGAGGCCAGGAGACGGGAGGCCGAGCGGATCCTGGCGACGTTCTCGGGCCAGCTGACCGCGCAGATCGAGGGTCATATCCACGCCGCCTACCCCATCACCGATGACGAGGTGGCGCAGCGCCGGATCGCCCTCATCTCGGCCGAAAAGCAGGTCAGGCACGCCTGGGATATCCAGCAAGAGTGCGAGCGGCAGACCCAGGAACTCGACGCGCAGATCGCGCTCGGCGAGCGCCAGCACCAGCCGACGGCGGCCGATCTCGACCTGGTGGCGCGGGCGGACGAGCAGGACCTCCCCCGGAAACTGTTCGGGTTGCCGGAGTTGGAACGGCAGGCGAGCCAGGTACTGGCGGAGATCGAACGGCTGGAGCAGCGACACGAGGAACTCGTGAGCCAACTGGCCGAGGAAGGCCGCGCTGTCCGCCGCGAGATCATCCAGCAGGCCACGGTCGTGGCTACGACGCTCACCATGCTGCACGTCACGCCGGAGGTGAACGAGCGCGACTACGACTATGTCCTGGTCGATGAGGCTGCCTCCGCCCGCCTGCCCGAGGTCGTGTACGCGATCAGCCGGGCCACCGATGGGGCGACGCTGCTCGGTGATTTCCTGCAAAACGGCCCCCGGGTCCCCGCTGGCTTCGATGACTCACGTGACCCGGCGATACGGCGGTGGCTTCACCAGGACTGCTTCGCCCTTTTCGGCATCCACGACCGGGCGTCCGCTCAGGCCAGCCCGGGCTGTGTGTCCCTCGCCGAGCAGTACCGTTTCGGGGCCGCCATCAACGACCTCGCCAACACTGTCGCCTACGAAGGCCTGCTCCAGGTGGCCGAGGGGACCGCTGCCGCCGGGGCCAGCCAGGAGATTGTCCTCGTTGACGTCGGCGGCCTCGGTGACGAACTAGCGGCGCCCCGGCCCAGCGCCGGCGGCTCCGCCACCTGGTGGCCCGTCGGTGCGCTCATCTCGGCGGCGCTGGCCGGCGAACACTCTCAGTCCTCGGCGAAACCGGTCGGCGTGGTCACGCCCTACAGGTGCCAGGCAGAACTCATCCGCAGCCAGCTGAGTCATTCGGGAGCGCCGCCGAAGATCGAGGTTGGCACCACGCGGGCGTTCCAGGGCCGTGACTTCGATACCGTGATCTTCGATCTGGCCGAGAACGGTGCGGGCCGGGTGGCGCAGGGCCGTCCCGGCACCGATCGGCACCGCCTCAACGGTCTCCGGATGTTCAATGTCGGGGTCACCCTCGCTCATCGGCGCCTGTACCTGATCGGCAGCGAGGCGCTCGTGCGCAGGAGCGACGGCGGCCCGTTGCACGCCCTCCGCGGGATGGCGGACCAGGGGCGGATGCGCGTCGTCCGCGCGGCCGAGGTGCTTGACCTCCAGGCCGAGCCTGCCGGTGACCCGATTGCGTCAGACGTCTGGAAGGCGCTGCGCGGGCTCGCCACGCTGGCCGATCTGTCCGACGAGCACTATCTGCCCGAGGAGGTGCACCGGCAGATCGATCAGGCGGCCGAGCGGATCTGGGTCTGGAGCCCCTGGGCCGGGCAGCGATCAGCAGAATTCATCCCGCACCTGCGAGCAGCCGCGGACCGTGGCGTGCACGTTCATGT
>DAIRVB010000574.1:0-3318 GCA_036803065.1 Streptosporangiaceae bacterium | reverse complement strand
GCGCAGCTCGCCCTGGTTAATCGCGAAGCGGCCACGGACCGCGCCCAGTTCAGGAACATGCGCGCCGAGATCGCCCAGATCGCGACGACGGCCTACGAGAGCGGCAACATGAACTCGATGGGCGCGCTGCTGACCTCGGACAACCCGCAGGCCGTCCTGTCCCAGGCGTCGGTCCTGCTGCAGCTGTCGAGCGACCGGTCAACCCAGGTGAACCACTTCCTCTCGGTCGCGCGCCAACTCGAGAGTGCACAGCAGACGACACGCCGCACCCAGACCGCGATCGGGGCTCTGAACAAGCAGCGGCTGGCCCGTAAGCAGTCCCTCAGCAAGACCATCGACAGCCAGAAGGCCATCCTGGCCACCCTGACCGCGAAGGAGCAGACCACCGTCATCGGCGCCGGCGGCACCACCTCGGCGACCTACACCGGCTCCACGTCCACCCAGGCCGGGAAGGCCGTCCAGTACGCCTACTCCAAGCTCGGTGACCCGTATTCGTACGGCGCCGCCGGGCCGGGTGCCTTCGACTGCTCCGGCCTTACCTCGGCGGCCTGGGCGTATGCGGGGATAGCCATCCCGCGTACCAGCTATTCCCAGGCCGGCGCGGGGTATCCGGCCGTGCCAAAGTCGGATCTCCAGCCCGGCGACCTGGTCTTCTTCAACGGCGATAGCCATGTGGGCATGTACGTGGGGGGTGGCGACATGATCGACGCACCCACCACCGGCTCGTTCGTGGAGCGGGTGAGCCTGTCGGGATCCTGGTACGTGGCGAACTACGACGGCGCCGTCAGGCCATAACAACCAGGCCCACCTCACGTGGCGGTTATCCCCAGGCCCTGCTCTCATCCGCACTCCTCCCCCGAGGGCGAGCAGGTGGTGTTTCCCCGGAAGGTGCCGGCCTTCCGGGGAACACACCCGGGCGCAGGCCGGGCTTATGCTCGTCTGGGTTACCGCCAGCGGGTCAGCAGACGTGGCGGCGCGGGGAGCCGGATGCCGAAAGTCCTGATTGTCACCAACGATTTCCCGCCGCGGGCCGGCGGGATTCAGTCGTTTGTGCATGCGCTCGCGGTGCGGCTGCCCCCGGGAGAGGTCGTGGTGTACGCGCCTGCCTGGGAAGGGGCGGCCAGCTTTGACGAGCGGGCGCCCTTTCCTGTCGTGCGCCACCCGACCTCCCTGATGCTGCCGGTGCCGTCCGTGGCGAAACGCGCCGCGCGGATCCTGCAGTCCACCGGCTGCGACACCGTACTGTTCGGCGCAGCCGCGCCACTGGGGCTGCTGGCGCCGTCGCTGCGCCGGGCCGGGGCGCGGCGGGTCGTCGCCATTACCCACGGCCACGAGGCGGGCTGGGCCGTGCTGCCCGGCGCACGCAGCCTGCTGCGCCGCATCGGTGACTCGACGGACGTCATGACCTACCTCGGTGAATACACCCGGGCCCGGCTGGCCAGGGCGCTGTCCCCGGAGGCCGCGGGCAGGCTGGCCCGGCTCGCTCCAGGTGTGGATACCAGCGCGTTCCGCCCGGGCGCCGGCGGTGCGGCGGTCAGGGAGCGACTCGGCCTCGCGGACGTGCCGGTCGTCGTGTGCGTCTCCCGGCTGGTTACCCGGAAGGGCCAGGACACGCTGATCCGAGCCTGGCCACAGGTCCGGGCGGCGAGCGGCGCGGTCCTGCTGCTGGTCGGCGCCGGACCCGCGGAGAGCCGGCTACGTCGGCTGGCGGATCACCTCGGGATGACGGGCTCGGTCGTGTTCGCCGGGCCGGTGCCGTGGGAGGACCTCCCCGCCTACTACGACGCGGGCGACGTCTTCGCGATGCCGTGCCGTACCCGCAGGGGCGGCCTTGACGTCGAGGGCCTCGGCATCGTCTACCTGGAAGCGTCCGCGGCGGGGCTTCCCGTGATCGGCGGAGATTCCGGCGGCGCGCCGGACGCCATCCTCGATGGCGAGACCGGCTATGTCGTGCCGGGCGGCGATGTCGCCGCGGTGGCGGGCCGGATCACCCAGTTGCTCGGCGATCCTGCCGCGGCCAGGGCTCTCGGGGAGAAGGGCCTGGCCTGGGTGGACCGGGAATGGCGCTGGGATCTGGTGACGCGGCGGCTGAAGCAGATCCTCGCGGCCGAGTGAGGCCGCAGGCCCGTGGCGAGGCTAGACCTCTGGCGGTGCTAGGCCCCGTGGCGAGGCTGGGACCCAGGGCGAGGCTGGGAATAGAGCGCGTCGATGTCGCTGGCGAAGTCCTTGGCCACGACGGCCCTTTTCACCTTGAGCGAGGGTGTCAGATAGCCGCTTTCCTCGGTGAAGTCCACGGGGAGCACGCGGAACTGCCTGATCGACTCGGCCTGCGAGACGGCCTTGTTGGCCTCGTCCACCGCCCCCTGGATCTCGGCGGTTAGTTCGGAGTCACCGATCAGGTCGGCGGTGCTGGCATTGGCTAGCCGCGGGCGGCGCGCCTTCCACGCGTCGAGCGCCTCTTCGTCGAGAGTGATCAGGCAGGCGATAAAGGGCTTGCCGTCGCCCACCATCATGCACTGGCTGATCAGCGGGTGGGCCCGGAGGCGGTCCTCGAGGACCGCGGGCGCGACGTTCTTGCCTCCCGCGGTGACGATCAGTTCCTTCTTCCGCCCGGTCACCCGCAGGTAGCCTTCGTCGTCGAGTTCCCCCATGTCGCCCGTGAGCAGCCAGCCGTCGTGGAACGTCTCGGCGGTCGCCGCGTCATTGTGCAGGTAGCCGCCGAAGATGTTGGGCCCCTTGATGAGGATCTCGCCGTCGTCGGCGATGCGGACGGTCCCCCCGGGCAGCGGGAGCCCGACCGTGCCGATCTTGTTGCAGTCCGGCCGGTTCACCGCCGCCGCGGCGCTGGTCTCGGTGAGCCCGTACCCTTCCAGGATCGTGATGCCGGCGCCGCGGAAGAAATGGCCCAGCCGCTCACCGAGCGCCGCACCACCAGACACGGCATAACGGACCCGTCCGCCCGTCGCCGCCCGCAACTTGCTGTAGACAAGGCGGTCGAACAACCCGTGGGCCAGCCGGAGCCGCAGGTCGCGGTGGTCCGAGCTGGGTTTGCCCTGACTGCCCAGAGTCTTGCTCCAGGCGATGGCGGTGTCCGCGGCGGCATGGAAGATCTTGCTCTTGATCGGGCTGCTGGACGCCTGCAGTTCGGCGCCGTTGTAGACCTTCTCGAACACCCGCGGCACCGCGAGGATGAAAGAGGGCTGGAACGAGCCCAGGTCGTCCAGCAGGCCGGCTGGGTCGGGGGTATGGCCGAGTATGGTGGCTGACTCCAGGCAGCCGACCTGGATGATGCGGGCGAAGGAGTGCGCGAGCGGCAGG
>DAIRVB010000573.1:0-3324 GCA_036803065.1 Streptosporangiaceae bacterium | reverse complement strand
CGCGGGAACCGCCCCCTGACGCGATGCGTCACATCACCATGAGACTCTCCTGGCGTCGAGCACATACCAGTGCTCCGTACGTTCTCTCGATGGCGCTATGCGCGGCAGCGGTGGCTGCGTGCGGCAGCGGGGCCGGCCCGGCCAGCTCCGGCGGATCAGCCAGCTCGGGCGGATCAGCGGCCTCGGCGACCCCAAGCGCGGCGGCGGCCAAGGTCTCGCTCCTGATCGAGGTGACCCCGCGCCCCGGCGCAAAGGCTGAGCGCTGGACGTTGCAATGCGAGCCAACGGGCGGAACGCAGCCGAATGCGGCCGCCGCCTGCCACCAGTTGCTGACCGTGACGCGGCCGTTCGCCCCGATCCCGCACGGCATCATGTGCCCGATGGTGGTCACCGGCGAGCAGACGGCAGTCATCAAGGGAACGTGGTTCGGCTCCCCGGTGGACGAGACTTTCTCCCAGCTCAGTGGCTGCGCGGCGATGCGCTGGAAGGAACTCGGGCAGGTCTTCAGCCCGATCCACTGAGTGCCTGGCCGACCTGGCCGGCGGCGCCGCCGCGGCTACCGGAGCAGGCCCGCGGTTACCTGAGCAGGCGCGACATCCGCCGGTCAGCCAGCGGCTTCCCGCCGGTCTGGCAGGTCGGGCAGTATTGCAGCGCCGAGTCCGCGAAGGAGACCTCGCGCACCGTATCGCCGCACACCGGACACGGCTGGCCCGCCCGGCCGTGGACCTGGAGGCCGGACTTCTTCTCTGCCTTCAGGTCACCCGCGGCCAGGCCCGCCGACCGGGCGATCGCCGTCCGGAGGCAGGTGATGATCGCCTCGTGCAACCCGGCGACCTCGTCGGCGGTCAGGCTCGTGGCCAGCTTGAACGGAGACATCTTCGCCGCGTGCAGCACCTCATCCGAGTAGGCGTTGCCGATACCGGCGATGATCTTCTGGTCCCTGAGCACGCCCTTGATCTGGGTCCGGCGCCCGGCGAGCAGCCCGGCCAGGACCTCGACAGTGAAGGAGTCCGCCAGCGGGTCGGGACCGAGGGCTGCGACGCCCGGCACCTCGGCGGGATCGGCGACCAGGTAGACGGCCAGCCGCTTCTGGGTGCCCGCCTCCGTCAGGTCGAATCCGGCACCGTCGGTGAACCGGAGCCGGAAGGCGAGCGGGCCCTTGCCCGGCCGGGGCGGCTCCGCCGGCAGGTTCTCCCGCCATCGCAGCCAGCCCGCCCGCGCCAGGTGCATGACGAGATGCAACGGCCCGCTCCCGGCTGCCCCATCCAGCCCGGCAGCCGGAGCCAGCGTCACCAGGTCGAGGAACTTGCCGTGGCGCTCGCCGGTGTCGATGACGCGCCCGCGCAGGGCGGTCAGGTCGGGCCGGTAGGTCTTGAGGACCGAGATGGCGGCGCTGTCCGCCCGGTCGATTACCCGCCCTGCCACCCGCTCGCGCAGGTAGATGGCGAGCGACTCGACCTCGGGGAGTTCCGGCACACACCAATTCTGCCTCGCCCCGGCAAGTGCTGGTTCCGGCCCAGGACCTCGCTCGGCGGGACAGCGGGCCGCTGCGCTCTTCCCAGCCAGCGCCGGCGCGTGCATCCTCATCTCAGGACGCCGGTGATGCCGGAGGAACGAGGTCCATGGCGAAGAGGCCGGGTCAATGCCAGGAACAAGCGCTGCGCCGGGCGCGGCCGCGCGGCATGATGAGCCCGTCGGGGGCAAGCCCGCGCTCCCGTCGGGGGCAAGCCCGCGCATGACTAGGTTATTTGCTTGAGCGAAACTAACATATTTTGGGAAGTACCTCCGGTGCACCAGCATGGACTCACAAGGACGCGAAGCCATGGAACAGGCAGAGCCTCATCCAGACCAGGGCCAGCCTGCCGAACCAGGTCGCCGGGACCGCCGTGAGGCTGCCCTGTCCCGGCCCACCCCGTCCGGCGACCTGGATCATCCGGTCGTGGCTGGCTACGACGGGTCACCGTCGAGCCGCCATGCGCTCGCCTACGCCGCCGGGATGGCCAGGCGGCTGGGACGCCCGCTGCTGGTCGTGTACATCTGCTCGCCGGGTATCTACTGCGAGCCACTGACCGGACAGGTCATCGGCGCGGGCCGGGACGCCGAGGAGATGGAGCGCTGGCTCGTCGCCGAGCTCGACGAGGTCTGCGACCGGGCGGGCCTGGACGTGCGGGTACTGACCCGCCGCGGCAGCCCGGCCCGGGAGCTCGCCGGGGCGGCCCGGGAGTTCAGCGCGGATGCCCTGGTGATCGGCGCGCCCGGGCACGCCTGGCACCATGTGGCCGGCTCGGTCCCCGGCTGGCTGGCCAGGCACGCGCACTGTCCCGTGATCGTCGTGCCCTGACCGGTTCGACCCGGAGATGGCGACCCGGCTGGACGGCCAGCGTTTTCACTTTGCCCGGAATTGTCCCCAAGTGCGACGGCTGACCGCCGACACCGGGGTTGGCGACCTGCCCTACCGTGATCCAGATAGGTGGTCCGGGCGCATAAGCTGCAGCCCAGAAGACCTGGTGGGCGAGGAGGGATTTGAACCCTCACGTCCTTGCGGACACACGGACCTGAACCGTGCGCGTCTGCCGTTCCGCCACCCGCCCTAGGCAAGGCGTCAGGTTAGCACGTCTTCGACCGGCCCCTCGCCGCCGATACCATCGGATGCGGATACGGGAAGGAGGTACCCGGGTGGGAGTTCTTCAGCGCTTCGAGCGCAGGCTCGAGGGCATGGTGGAGGGTGCCTTCGCGCGAGCGTTCAAGTCCGAGCTGCAACCGGTCGAGGTGGCCAGCGCGGTGCAGCGCGAGATGGATGACCGCGCCGCGATCGTGGCGCAGGGCCGGACCCTTGTGCCAAACGACTTCGTGGTGGAATTGGCCGATAGCGACTTCGAGCGCCTCGAGGTGTACGCCGACAACCTTGGTATCGAGTTGTCCACGCTCGCCCGCGAGCATGCCAGGGAGCAGGGTTATTCGTTCGTCGGACCGGTGCGGATGCGCTTCGAGGGTGTACCGGACCTGACCACGGGCACCTTCCGGATCCGCTCCGGAGTTATCCGCGGCACCACCGTCGAGGGCGGCGAGATCCGCAGGCCCACCAGCGACCTTCCCAGGCCGCCCGGGTCCTTCGGCGGCCGGCCAAGGCTGCTCGTGTCCGGGCCCGAGCCCGGGGCTGACGGCAACACCCAGCGCACCTACGAGCTGAACGCACCTGTGACCATGCTCGGCCGCGGGACCGACTGCGACCTGCGCCTGGTCGACCCGGGGGTCTCGCGGCACCATGCCGAGCTGAGGGTCGAGGACGGAGAGGTGGTCCTCGTGGACCTCGGCTCCACCAAT
>DAIRVB010000572.1:0-3325 GCA_036803065.1 Streptosporangiaceae bacterium | reverse complement strand
GCTGCTTGGGCAGTGACCGGATCAGCTCCGTCACCAGTTCCTCGCGCAGGCCGGGCACCTGCCAGCCGAGCTCCTCGCCGTTGACCTGGTTGAGCTTGGCCAGGGGGATGTCCACGGTCACCCCGTCGGCTGTCTCGCGGGGAGCGAACTCGTAGGACAGCGGGAACTCGCCCCAGCTACCGGGGTAGTCGGCGGGACTGATCTCGTCGGCGGCCGGCCCGACGAGATCGGCGGGGGAGAAGGTCAGCATGTCCGGATCGGCGGCCCGTGCCTTCTTCCACCAGGTGTCGAAGTGCCGGGCGGACGTCACGTCCGCGGGTATCCGGCGGTCATAGAACTCGAACAGGGCAGCGTCGTCGGCGACGATGCCCCGGCGCCTCGCCCTGCGCTCCAGATCCTCGGCTTCTTCGAGCAGGCGCTGGTTGCGGGCGAAGAACCGGTGGTGCGTCCGCCAGTCGCCTTCCACCAGGGCATGCTGGATGAACAGGGCGCGGGCCGCCGCCGGGTCGATCCTTCCGTAGCTGACCGGCCGCGCGGCCACGACTGGCAGCCCGTACAGCGTCACCTTCTCTGAAGCCATCGCCGCACCGCGCCGGCTGTCCCAGTGCGGGTCGCTGTAGATCCGCTTGACCAGGTGCGCGGCCAGCGGCTCCGCCCATTCGGGCTCGATGCGCGCCACGGTCCTGGCCCACAGCCGGGAGGTTTCGACCAGCTCGGCCGCCACCACCCACTGCGGCGGCTTCCTGGTCAGCACGGAGTCAGGGAAGATCGCGAAGCGGGCACCGCGCGCCCCGGCGAACTCGGTCAGCGGACGCCTCTTCCCGCGTGCCTTCTGATCGCCATCCTGATTGTCGACAGCCTTCATCCCGATGTGCGAAAGCAGCCCGGCCAGCAGGGACATATGCACCCGGTCCGCGACCTCCGCGGGAACTCGCGGCTCGCCGGCCGCGGCATCCGGGTCCAGCGGCACCGTGGAGCCCTCGTCGTGTCCCGCGACGATGCCCAGGTCCCTGGCCGCCTGGCGGAGTTGCCCGTGCAGGTCCTGCCATTCCCGCACCCGCAGGTAGTGCAGGAACTCGCGGCGGCACATGCGGCGGAAGGCCGATGCTGACAGCTCACGCTGCCGGTCGCGCAGGTAGTCCCACATGGTGAGGAAGGCCAGGAAATCGGACCCGGGCTCGGCGAAGCGTGCGTGCGCGGCGTCCGCCGCCTCGCGAAAATCGGCGGGCCGTTCCCGGGGATCCTGGATCGACAGCGCGGCGGTGATGATCAGTACCTCGCGGGCACAACCGTTGCGGTCGGCCTCCAGGATCATCCGGCCGAGGCGCGGGTCTACCGGGAGCCGGGCGAGTTTCCGTCCCACGTCGGTCAGCCGGGGCCTGCCGCCGCCGGGCGAGATGGCGCTGAGTTCCTCCAGCAGGCGGACGCCGTCCGCGATATTGCGGGAGTCCGGCGGGTCGACGAACGGGAAGTCCGCCACCTCACCGAGGTCGAGCGCTGCCATCTGGAGGATGACCGACGCCAGGTTGGTGCGCAGGATTTCCGGGTCGGTGAACTCCGGGCGCGAGGCGAAATCCTCCTCGCTGTAGAGCCGGATGCACACGCCATCAGAGGTGCGCCCGCACCGGCCCTTGCGCTGGTTCGCCGACGCCTGGGAGATCGGCTCGATCGGCAGCCGCTGGACCTTGGTCCGCAGGCTGTACCGGGATATCCGGGCGGTCCCCGGGTCGATCACGTACTTGATGCCCGGAACGGTAAGCGAGGTCTCCGCGACGTTGGTGGCGAGGACGACGCGCCGCCCCCCGTGCTTGGAAACACTGTGTGGCTGGCTCTGCTTGCCTGTTTCGCCTCTGGCGCTCTGCTTCCTTGTTTCGCCTCTGGCAAAAACGCGGTGCTGCTCGGCCGCGGACAGCCGGGCATAGAGCGGTAGCACCTCCAGGGCGTCCCGTGGGCTGTCGCGGTCGGCCAGGGCGTCGGCAGTGTCCCTGATCTCCCGTTCCCCGCTGAGGAACACGAGGATGTCGCCGGGCCCTTCCGCGCGCAGCTCATCGACGGCGTCGAGGATCGCCTGCACCTGGTCTCGTGGCTCGTCTCCGGGACTGTCGATGTCGGCGATCGGCCGGTAACGCACCTCGACCGGGTACGTCCGCCCCGACACCTCGATCACCGGCGCATCACCACCCTGCTTTCCTGATTCGGCTCCGCCACCCTGCTTTCCTGATTCGGCTCCGCCAAAATGATCACTGAAGCGCTCGGAGTCGATGGTGGCCGAGGTGATGATGACCTTGAGGTCGGGCCGGCTGGGCAGCAGCCGCCTCAGGTAGCCGAGGATGAAGTCGATGTTCAGGCTGCGCTCGTGCGCCTCGTCGATGATGAGGGTGTCGTAGCGCAGCAGCTGGCGGTCCCGCTGCATCTCGGCCAGCAGGATGCCGTCGGTCATCACCTTGACCATCGTGTCGTCGCTGGAGCTGTCGGTGAAGCGCACCTTGTAGCCGATGGCCGCGCCGAGCTCGGTGCCCAGTTCGTCGGCGATCCGCTCCGCCACGGTGCGGGCCGCGATCCGCCGGGGCTGGGTGTGGCCGATCTGGCCGGTCACGCCGCGGCCGAGCTCGAGGCAGATCTTCGGCAGCTGCGTGGTCTTCCCGGAACCGGTCTCGCCCGCGATGATCACCACCTGGTGGTCGCGGATGACCTCGCCGATCTTGTCCTTCAGCTGGCTGACCGGCAGCTCCGGCGGGTAGGAGATCACCGGCACCGCGCGCCTGCGCGCCTCAACGCGGGCCGCTGCCGCCTCCATCTCCGCGAGCACCCGGCCGACCGACCGCTCGCGCTCCCCCGCGTCTGTCAGCGCGGCGGCGTTCTCGGCACGGCGGCCCAGCCGGCGCTGATCGCGCAGCATCAGATCGGGCAGGCGTGCTCGCAGCTCAGCGAGCGACGGTGTCAAGGTAATAATCTCCACGGCAGCACGGGCAGACGGGGCATACGACAAGGATGGCCAGAAAGGCCCCAGCAGCCCAACGCTTTTGCGCCCCCCCCGCTTCCGCGACCTGCGGGCGGCAGCGCGTGGCCGACCCTCACCATGCACCGTGAGCTGCTCAACCAGGCTGGCCAGGGCATCACCCTGGACAGCCTCGGCTAACGGCCACCACCGGCCCCGGTCCCACGGGCTCAAGCCGGTCGTCGTGGCGGTCCCTAGCCCAGCACAACAGCCGCGACGCCGGGCACCTTCCGACGGGGATCTGCAGGTCCAGCGGAGCGCTGGCTTGGTCAGGCTGGTCGGGTCGTCGTTGCTGGCGGGACTGGCGGGGACTGGCGGGGACTGTGT
>DAIRVB010000571.1:1148-3334 GCA_036803065.1 Streptosporangiaceae bacterium | reverse complement strand
GCTACATCGACGCCGACCTGCGGAACACCGGGGAAATACTGGAAACGGCGGCCCAGACGCTGGACTTCTCCCGCCCGGTGGCGGTCGTGCTGATGGCCATCCTGCACCTGATCGGCGACGAGGACGATCCGTACGGGATCGTGGCCACGCTGATGGATGCGGTGCCGCCCGGGAGCTACCTGACCCTGTCCCACATTGCCTCGGACATCGAAACGGAAGCCCTGGGCGAGGCAAGGGACCGGGTCAGCAAGTTGATGCCGGTCAAGCAGACCTACCGCAGTCACGCCGAGGTCATGCGCTTCTTCGACGGGCTGGACATGGTCGAGCCTGGGCTGGTCCGGGTTCAGCAATGGCGGCCCAGCTCCGAGGTCGAGGCGAAGAGCCCGGCGGCTCTGTGGGGCGGGGTAGGCCGCAAGCGCTGAGGAGGCCGCGACTGTTCAGTTCAGACCGGGCAGTTCCAGACCCGGCGGTTCAGACCCGGCGGTTCAGACCCGGCGGTTCAGACCCGGCCGGGGCCCGGCCAGCATGGCGGTGATGTAGCCGGGTGCGATTTCGGTCAGTACTCTCCACCTAGTACCACGGCAGTCGGCTGATGAAGCCGGGTTACGACCTGAGGGGGCGCTATGGCAGAGCCAGTCTCACGAGACGGCGGTCAATCCGCGGGAGGCGCAGACAGCCCGCGCGTCACATTCCGGACGACCCTCGTGCAGGCCGGCAAGACCGCTACCGGCATCGAGGTGCCCGCGGACGTCGTCGCGCGGCTCGGCACGGGCAAGCGGCCACCCGTTCGGGTGACGATCAACGGGCACACGTACCGCAGCACGGTGGCCGTGATGGGCGGGGCGTTCATGATCCCGGTCAGCGCGGAGAACCGCAAGAGTGCCGGTATCGCCGGCGGTGAGGAAGTGGCCGTCGAACTCGAACTCGACGCAGTTCCGCGCGAGGTCGTGGTTCCCGCCGACTTCGCTGAGGCCCTCGCCCATGATCCGAGCGCGAAACGGCGCTTCGACAGCCTGTCCTACAGCCATCAGCGGGCACACGTCCTCGCGGTCGAAGGCGCGAAGGCACCCGAGACCCGCCAGCGGCGCATCGCCAAGGCGGTCGCCACCCTCCACAACGAAGCAGCTAGCTAAGGCAGCGAGCTGCGGAACGACGAAGGGCGCTGGGCTGACTGGCTGGACCACGCTGGGAACTCTGGCTGGCTGGGCCGCCTCTTTCGCTGCTGGGACGCCGCTTCGGGGGGAGGTGAACTGGGGGCGCCAGGTGTGCGAGGCTGTAGTCATATCCGGCCAAGGGCAGGAGGTCCGCATGGCTGCCGCCGCGTCGGAACCTAAGGGTTCCGAGGACGACGTGAAGCGCAAGTTCCGGGAGGCGCTGGAACGCAAGCGCGAGAGGAACGCGGAACCGAACGCGGGGCGTGGCGGGAAGAACGCCGGGAAGGTCAACGGCGTCCATGGCCCGGCCGCGAGCCGGCGATCGTTCCGCCGCAAGAGCGGCGGCTAGACCGAGGCGTGCAGGAACGCTTCCGTCAGCCAGTCGCGCACCTGCTCGTCGACGTCGTTCGCCATATGATATGGTTCTCGTATTATATGGGACACGGAATAAGCCGTGCCTCAGCTCGAAGGGAGATCGCCGAAGGGCGAACACCTGACCACCGGTCACGGGATATGACGGTCAGCGGCGATCGCCGCCACGACGCTGTACGGCAGGTACTGGGGATGGACGAGCAGTGCCCTGGCCACCAGGCGGATCTTCAGCCGTAGCGGGGCCAGCATTTCCTCGCTGTAGCGCCACGCGCTGAATTCATCGCTGCCGAAGCGGCCGCGAAGGTTGCGGCGGAAGCGCTTGGCGTCCCCGCCGTCCGCCTGCCACGTTGGCAGCCATTCCCGCAGCGCGTCATCGCTCTCCAGCATGGTCCAGTTCATCAGCCGCTCGGCGATCTGGCCGGCCGCGTCGATGACGAACGCCAGATCGTCGGCTCCGCTGATGCCGTGCACCCGACCGGCGTTGTCGCGGCCATGCCGGATGCTGGCCGAACTGAAGCGTGCCCCGACCGCCAGCGCCGCCACCGCGTGACCGGCTTCGTGCCAGGCGGTCCCGACCGCGGACTTCCGGGCCGGCGCGAAGGTGGGGAAGCCACCGTCATAGCGCTGCATCTCCAGGACATGGCCGATCGCCTGTTGAAT
>DAIRVB010000571.1:0-1138 GCA_036803065.1 Streptosporangiaceae bacterium | reverse complement strand
CCACCGTCGTAGCGCTGCCTGATCCAAGTGTCGTGCACGATGGATTCGTCGTCGTAGCGGATGACCCGGCTCAGCTCAGCCTGGATCGCGGCGAGGACGCGTTTCTCCGCGGGCTTCAGGACGAGCAGATGACCGTCGGGGCAGTTCAGTGCCCTGCTGACGGCGGAAGATGAGAGCAATGTGCGGTCCGGGGGAGCGATGCTGCCGAGCCTACCGGCACCCGCCTGAGCCGCGCGTGCGCAGACTCACGGCCAGCCGCCGGACCGTCCCGGTGTCGTTTGGGGCGGCCATCAGGGACCTCCCCGGCCCCGCCCTCCTAGCCGCTCCCGCGGACCGCCCAGGCCCAGCCGTGTCCCGAGTCGCAACTGCCGGTTGGTACCGCCGCACCTGCGGCACCGGCGGTGCGCATAGGTGAACACCGAACCATGATGCCGCCCGGGAGGCGACAGCCCCTTGCATGCGGGACACCGCTGGAACGGGTGCAGCCGCAGCGAAATCAGATAGCCCCCACCAGCCAGCAGGGCCAGTACAACTAACCACCCCATGCCTCAAGAATGCGCCGCAGGAACTAAATCTATTGGCGCAATTAGGCCACTCAGCTTTACTCGGACAAACTCGGACGCGTTGCGTAACGCTTGTGGTGAGCCGCGCGTGGCGCCGCCCGCCGAGGGTGTTGACTTAGCGGTATGCCTGTTGAAGATGAGTATGAGCCGAGCACGCAGGCCTGGGTCCGCGAGCAGGTCGAGCTGTACGAGAGCTCAGGCGGCACGCAGGGGACGACATTGCGCGATACCGGCCTTCCGGTGGTGGTCATCACCAACCGGGGGGCGCGCAGTGGCAAGCTGCGCAAGACGCCGCTGATGCGGGTCGAGCATGGCGGCCGCTACGCGGCGGTGGCGTCGCGAGGCGGCGCCCCGACCCATCCGTTGTGGTACTACAACTTCCGCGCGGACCCACGGGTCCAGCTTCAGGACGGCCCGGTCAAGCAGGACATGGTGGCCAGGGAGGTCACCGGGGACGAGCGCACTGAGTGGTGGGAACGGGCGGTCGCCGCGTATCCGGTCAACGTCTCGCCGATGGTGGGCAGGTCGGGCGCGGCCGCGGCGCGTTGCGGCGTAGTGACGGCGAGCGCCCGCAC
>DAIRVB010000570.1:1158-3345 GCA_036803065.1 Streptosporangiaceae bacterium | reverse complement strand
CGCGGTAGTGGCTGGACCCGTGCTGGGCGCCCAGCGGGCGGATCTCGCGCACCGGTGCGCCGGTCAGCCGCTCCATCCGCCCGGCGATGGCCGACTCCGCCGCCCTCTCAGCCGGCTCGGCCCCCTCATCCGGTTCCGCCCCGCTGGCCGGCTCCGCCGGGGCCTTCATCAGCCGCCCGGCCCCGGTGCGGGGACCTCCAGGAACGCCGCCAGCGCGGCGGCCAGGCCCCGGGCGGCGGCCTGCACCAGGTCGAGCGCCAGGGCGTAGTCCTCGGCCGCACCGCCGTAGGGATCGGGAACCTGGCCGTCGTAGGGGTCGGCCTCGGCCAGATCACCTCTAGCCAGCGCGGGGTTAGCCAGCACGGGGTCGAACGACCGGAAGAGCAGCAGCCGCGCACCCCCGGACTCCGCGTCCGGCGCCATCCGGCGCAACTGGGCCAGGTTCCGGCGGTCCATGGCGAGCACCAGGTCCCGCCCCCGGAACCAGGCCGGATCGAACAGCCTGGCCCGGTGCGCCGAGCCGTCATACCCGCGCCTGGTCAGCTCCGCGCGCGCTCCCGCGTCCATCGGGCCGCCGATATGCCAGTCGCCCGTGCCGGCGCTGTCCACCTCCACCTGACCGGCCAGCCCGGCCCGCGCCAGCTCATCGGTGAGCACCACCTCGGCCATCGGTGAACGGCAGATATTTCCCAGGCACACCAGGCACACCCGATAGCTACCCAACGGATCACGCGGCGACGGCAGTCGTCCGGACGGGGGGGTGTCAGCAGCCATGGCACAAGGATGCCTGATCACCGGCATGCCACCATGGGCGGCATGCCGTCGCAGCAGACATACCGGTCACTGTCCTACTGGCTCAGCTCGGTCCCTGGCGAGCTGACCCCTTCCGATCCACTCCCCGGCGACCTCGACGTGGACGTGGCCATCGTCGGCGCCGGGTTCACCGGCCTGTGGACCGCCTACTACCTGGCGACCGCCCAGCCGGGCCTGCGCATCGCCGTCCTGGAGCGGGAGATCGCCGGGTTCGGCGCGTCGGGGCGCAACGGCGGCTGGTGTTCGGCGTTGTTTCCCGCGTCCCTGGCCAAGCTGGAGCGGATGGCCGGGCGCGGGCCGGCGGTGGCCATGTACCGGGCCATGCAGGACACGGTGGACGAGGTCGGCCGGGTCGCGGCGGCTGAGGGGATCGACTGCCACTGGGCCAAGGGCGGGACGATCCAGCTCGCGCGGTCCGCGGCGCAACTGGAGCGGGCCGCCAGTGAGGTGGCCGAGGCCCGGAAGTTCGGCTTCGGCGAGGAGGACCTGCGGCTGCTGTCGGCCGCGGAGGCCAGCGAGCGGCTGGCCGCCACGGACGTCCTCGGCGGCACCTTCACCCCGCATTGCGCCGCGATCCACCCGGCCCGGCTGGCCCGCGGCCTGGCCGAGGCCGTCCGGCGGCACGGAGTCGCCGTGTTCGAGCGCACGCCGGTCACCGAGATCGCGCCCGGGCGGCTGCGCACCCCGGCCGGAACGGTCCGCGCTGAGTACGTGATCCGGGCGACCGAGGGCTATACGCCGCTGCTGCCGGGCTACCGCCGGGCGATCGCCCCGGTGTACTCGCTGATGATCGCCACCGAGCCGCTGCCGGAGGCGACCTGGGAGCAGATCGGCCTCGCCGGGCGGCCGACGTTCAGTGATCACCGGCATCTGATCATTTACGGCCAGCGCACCGCCGACGGGCGGTTCGCGTTCGGCGGCCGCGGCGCCCCCTACCACCTGGGTTCGCTGATCCGGCCCGAGTACGACCGGTCCCCCGCCGTGTTCGCCGCGCTCCAGCGGTCCCTCACGGAACTCTTCCCCGTGCTTAGAGACACTGGGCTTAGAGACACTGGGCTTAGAGACACTGGGCTCGGCGATGTCGCTGTAGCGCAGGCGTGGGGCGGCCCGCTGGGCGTCCCCCGTGACTGGTGCGCATCCGCCGGGCTTGACCGGGCCACCGGGCTCGGCTGGGCCGGCGGGTACGTGGGCGACGGGGTGGCCACCACCAACCTGGCCGGGCGAACCCTCGCCGACCTCGTCCTGGGCCAGGACACCGACCTCACCCACCTGCCATGGGTGGGCCACCGCTCGCCCGCCTGGGAGGCCGAGCCGCTGCGCTGGCTCGGGATGAACGCCGGGCTGCGCGCCATGAACTGGGCCGACCGGCAGGAA
>DAIRVB010000570.1:0-1058 GCA_036803065.1 Streptosporangiaceae bacterium | reverse complement strand
GTCGCGGGCCAGGGGCGCCAGCCGTTGTGTATGGATCTTCCTGTCCGTCGGGCTGGCGGCCCCTGGCCTCGCGTCAGTTCCGGCGCCCGCTAGGGGAGGCGGGCCAGGGCCGGGACGAACTTGGCCGCGTCGATGGTGCCCCACCCGCTGGCCAGGTCATAGCCCGGAGTGGCGTTGTATCCGGTCACCCCGCCAAAGCTGTTGTTGCCGGAGGTGATGTCGACGAGCCCGGTGTTGTGGTCGCCGTGCTGGCTCAGCGCGCCCAGCGCATACAGCGCCGGGTTGATGAGACCCAGCCGGTGACCGGCCACCTGATCGGCCAGGGCGACGATGCCGGAGAAGATCGGTGACGCCTCGCTGGTCCCGCCGATGATCTCCCAGCCGGGGGCGCCGGCGCCGGGGAAGGACCAGTACACCCAGGCGCCACCGTTGACCGCGGCACTCATCGAGATGTCCGGGGTACCGCGGTGGCCAGCGACGACGCTCCTGACGCCGATCTGGAAGATCGGCCGGGAGAAGACCGCCGACACGCCGCCGCCGCCAGCGCCGAAGCCGTCGTTCCAGACGACGTCCGGTGACAGCCGGCTGCCGTTGTTGTCCAGGGAGAGCTGGGCACCGCCGACCGAGGTGACCAGCGGGTCAGCCGACGGCCAGGAGTTCACCCGGTACGGGTACAGGGTCGCGCCGTCGGACTCATCGTCGGTCGTGCCGGCATCGCCCGACGCGCCCAGCACCGTGACCCCGTGGATCAGTGCGTCCTTGAAGGCATAGCGCAGGTTCAGCAGGCTGGAGTAGTTGCCCTGGCTGAAGCCGGGGAAGGTGTTCTCCGTCGCGCCGAAGCTCTGCGTGATGACGTCACCGACGCCCTGGTTGATGAGCGACTTTTCGGCGTTCATCATCTCCGGGAAACCGGTCACGCCCTCGGTCTCGGCGACCGGGGTCTCGGCCAGAACGATCTTCGCGCCCGGCGCGATGGAGTGCGCGTACTCCACGTCGAGCGTGGTCTCCTCGGCCCAGCCGACCATGGTCGAGTTGGTCGGGTCGAACGGCGGGATGGT
>DAIRVB010000569.1:1994-3352 GCA_036803065.1 Streptosporangiaceae bacterium | reverse complement strand
ACCCGGATCTCGTCATTCCGGCGTCCCCGTGACCAGGCCCGCGGCGCGGCCGCGGGCCACGATGGCCTGCGCCATCTTGCGGGAGGCCTCGTCGATCATCTCGTCGCCGAGCATGACCGCGCCGCGCTGGTCCACGGTCGTGGCGTGGTCGTACGCGTCGATGATCCGGCCGGCCCGCTCGAAGTCGGCCTGCGACGGCGCGAACACCTCGTTGGCGCCCTCGATCTGATCCGGATGCAGGACCCACTTGCCGTCGTAGCCGAGCGCCGCCGAGCTGGCCGCCGACCGCCGGAAACCGCCGGTGTCGCGGACCTTCAGGTAGGGCCCGTCGATGGCCTGCAGGCCGTGTGCGCGCGCCGCGATCAGGATCCGCATCAGCGCGTAGTGGTAGACGTCGCCGCCCGCGTATCCCTCCGGCTGGCCGCCCACGTCCAGCGACCTGATCCCGACGCTGGCCATGAAGTCAGCGGGCCCGAACACCAGCGCCTCAAGCCGCGGCGACGCCGCCGCGATGGCGTTCACGGCGGCCAGGCCGCTGGCGTCCTCGATCTGCGCCTCGATCCCGGTCTGCCCGGCCGGCAGGCCCGCCTCCTGTTCGGCCTGACCGAGGAGCAGATCCAGCCACACCACGTGACCGGGCGAGGTCACCTTAGGCAGCACGATGACGTCCACCCGGCCAGTGCCCCCTCCCGTGACAGCGGAGACGACATCGATCACGTCCCGGTGCGCCCACTGGGTGGAAGCGTCGTTGACCCGGACCGCGAGGGTCCGGCCGCCCCAGTCACCCGCCACCGCCGCGGCCGCGTTCGCCCGGGCCTGCGGCTTGGCGCCCGGGGCCACCGCGTCCTCCAGGTCGAGGAACACCTCGTCGGCGGGCAGCCCGCGGGCCTTGGTGATGAACCGCTCGCTGCTGGCCGGCACCGCCAGGCATGATCGCCGGACCCGGTACGGTCGCTGCACGGGCATCGTCCCCTCCCTTTCCCCACCGGAGCGTAGCGAACTACGGGATAGATAATCGGGGACCGGTTCGAGGACGCTATCCCCGCAATCGAAATCCCTGCGATCGAAGTTTCTCTCCGTGAGAATGCGGTCATCGCGCCTAAACGGTCACTAACGATGACCGGACGGAGCGAATAACTCTTCAAGGTAATAAACGGAAAGATGGGACATTAATGACCGTTCCTACCCCAGAACTCCCCAGTCGGTAAGGAATTCCACCAATCCTTCGGTGAGCTCGAGGGCGGCTAGCTCCTCGGCTGCGGCCCAGCGGGCGTCGGCGGCGTCATCACCCGCGCGCAGCGTACCCCCGGTGACCGTGGCGGCGTAGTCCCTGATGTCGATGACGTCGCCGCCCGCGC
>DAIRVB010000569.1:0-1984 GCA_036803065.1 Streptosporangiaceae bacterium | reverse complement strand
AGGTAGATCAGGATGGCGCCGGATTCGAAGAGAGGCAGCGGCTGACCCTGCGGACCGTTGGGATCGAGGATTGCCGGAATTTTGCCGTACGGGTTCAATGACAGGAATTCGGGAGACTTCTGCTCGTTGCTGTCGAAATCCACGAGGTGCGGCTCATAGGCCAGGCCCGTTTCCTCGAGCATTTCCCGTATCAGCGCCTCGGCGTCCGTCTCACCTGGCTCGATGCGCCCGCCGGGCAGTGACCAGAGCCCCGCGCCCGGCTCGTGCCCGCGCTTGATCAGCAGCAGCCGCCCGCGGGAGTCCGTGACGACCGCGCCGACGCAAGGTATCCCAGAGCTAGACACGCCGCTAGGTATCATCAGCTTTCCTCCCATATCGGCACGAGCGTGGTAGCGTGCTCCCCAGTCACAGTCGTCACAGGGGTCGGTATGACATTAAAAGTTGCGATTCGGTCACGCCGGATAATTCGCGGTAATCCGCGTCAACCAGGTGACCGGGCCCCGCGTCTTCATATCGGGCAAAGGGACGAAAGCTCCGACAAGCTCAAGCAGATCAGTGCAAGCGGGTCAATCCGGCATCGCTGTTCTGGTTGAGGTTGAGGAAGCTAAACGGTCCAGCCCGGTGACCGCAACTCACCGGGCCGGACCTGAATCCCCGGCCTGCACAGAAGGAACGAGGATCTATGCACTATGCTAACCGCCAGCCGGTTGCCCCGTATGTTGTGATTTCAGCGGGTAATCGTGGCGTGACGCTAGTACGAGATTTTTGTCCTTGTTCGTAGCAGTACGCCAATAGCTTCCGGGCTTGCCCGGGTCTTCTCTTTCTCGCCAGCAAGACCGATCAGGATGGCCGTTCCCATCCTGATCAGGCCACCGCGAGGCGGCGTAGCAGACGGAGTAGGGACCGTCCGGCTACGTGCGCGGCGGAGGTCGGCACAACAGCCGTGCGCAGGGTACGGCTGTGGTTCCACGAGAGGAACTCTCCCATGTCCATCAAGAGCAAGGTCTTCGCCGCCGCGGCGACGCTGACCCTGGTCGCTGGCGCCGGCGCGGTAGCCGCCACGTCCGCCAGCGCGGCCACCCCGTCCTGTGGCCCGATCTGCGTCGACATCTTCAACCACGACTTCGGCACGCACGCGCACCCGAACTTCGTGCTTGACACGCTGCGTCAGGGTGAGAAGATCGGCCAGCCGCAGATCCTGTTCCGCGTGGCCAACAGCGACCCGGCGGAGGACTACACCTTCTCCTACCAGGGCCTGGTGTCGGACTTCTTCGCGGCCGGCCTCGTCTCCGCCGCGGTGGACCTGCACTACGGTGGCGGCGCCACCCTGGGCAAGGGCACCTTCCCGGACGACGCCGCGTTCGAGATCCAGTACGCGCCTTACGGCGTGGACAGCGGGCTCTGCACGGGTGTCGCCAGCACCGCCGTCTCCGGTGAGAAGGTCACGCTGGCGCCGTGTGGCGTCTCCGCCAAGACCGTGTGGATCGTCGACTCCGCGGACACCGTTCGCCACGGTTACGTTCCGCTGATCAACGGCTCGGACTCCAACTTCTCGCAGCCGTTCGTCCTCACCTACCCGTCCAGCGGTTACCCGACCGACAAGCCGCGGCCGGAGCTGTACGTCAGCAACCTGACTGGTTTCCAGGGCGCCGGCGGCTTCCCGCAGGGCACCATCAACTCCAGCCAGCTCTTCGGCGCTGACCTGGGCATCCTCGCTCCCTGAGGAATCTTTAGCGCAAAACCTTAGTAACACGGGTGGTGTCGGCCCTCCTCCAGAGGCGAACTCAGGACGAGGGTCGGCACCACCGGTAGCTGGGTTCGCCGCGGATGTGCCGCGCTTGATCTTCCGGCCGCTGGCCAGCCGGGGCGTTCCCTCCCAAAAGCTGTAAATCCGCCGGGTCGGCCGTTGCCGATCCGGCGAGGCATTGACAGTCGTGCGCGGGGCCCGGCTGACCAGCGGCCGGAAGATTAAGCGCGGTACACC
>DAIRVB010000568.1:0-3370 GCA_036803065.1 Streptosporangiaceae bacterium | reverse complement strand
CTGGCCGAAGCAACCCTACCGCCGGGTTCTTTCCGGTTCATCCCGCCCCAGGCGGACCTGCGGCCGCTGTTCCGGCAAGCCGGCCTGCTGGCCTTGAGTTCCCGTACCGAGGCGCTGCCCAACGTGATCCTGGAGGCCATGGCCGCGGGCGTCCCCGTCGTGGCGAGTGCCATTCCGGCCTTGGCGGAGGTATGCGGCTCGGCGGCGCTGCTCGTGCCCCCGGATGACGCCGCGTCGTGGGCCTCGGCGATGTCGAGGGTTCTCGAGGACAAGGCCGCTGCCTCACCCATGATCGCGGCGGGCACCGCGCTCGCGGCCGCCGCTACCTGGGAGACGGGGGGCCGGGCTCTCAGCGATCTGCTGTCCTCAGTCGCGTATTCGACCTCGTCGGCGGCCGCGGCCCGCTGACTGCCCGGGTGTGCTCCCGGGCGCGGACGCGCAGGCTCCGTCGGAATTGTTGCGCGCATGATCAGCGCCCTCCCCTTGGCCTGCCACCGTCACATGTTCCGCCAGCCGGAGGCCCCGGCCGGCCGGCCTCAGAATGCAATCATGTGGCGAAATCACGATCCGCGGTACCCCTGCCGGCTTGCCGTAACGACAGGCCGGTGATCGGCGTACGAACGCCGCGCGAGGGTAGCTCTAGCGCATGGACGATTCCGGGCACGGACCTGCCAGGCCAGCCGAGGTACCGGCTGAAGCGACCGCGCGGGCGCTGCCAGGGGAGGTGGCCGAGATTGTCGGGGAGATCAGCGAGGCCACCAGCCCGTCGCGGCGCCGCAAGCTCACGGCCGCGATCCCACGGCTGGCCAGGCGCAGCGGGCGTGCCACCTGGTTCGGCGTGCAATCTGGTAGCCGGTGGCTGACGGCTGAGGTACTCGCGATGGCGCCGCGCCTGCCCGTACGCGACCAGCAGACGCTCCGTGCCCAGTTCCCCGGGCTCGATCCCGAGGATCTCGCCGACGCGCTGATACAGGGCTCGGCCCGCGCCGCCGGAGCCGTTGGCGCGGCGGCCGGCGCGGCCATGGTGCTGCCGCTGCCCGCCGCCCCGGTGGAGATCGCGATCGAGACCCTCGCGCTCGTCGGCATCGAGATCAAACTGGTGGCTGAACTGCACGAGGTGTACGGCCAGCCTGCACCAGGTCCGCCGTCCGAGCGCATGCTGTCGTACGTGGCGGCCTGGGCCCACCGGCGGGGCGTTGGCCTCGCACCTGGCGGGCTGGCCTTGGCGGTGGGCTCGCCGCTGCGCAGGCGGCTCCAGCGCCGGCTCCTCGCCCGCGCCGGGCGCAGCGCCACATCGTTCGGGCCGTTGCTCACGGGTGCGGTCGTGGGCGCGGCGCTCAACCGGCGCGAGACCCGCCGTCTCGGCGCCGATGTGCGTGACGACCTCCGGCGGCGCTCGCCGCAGGCGCCACACTGGCCTAGCTGAGCCAGCCCAGCGGGTGTTGTGGTAGGCCTGTCGCATGACTGCGCCGCGCGTGCTCTTCATCGGCGGGACGGGCGTGATCAGCGCGGCCTGCGCCCATCAGGCGGTCAAGGCCGGCTTCGACTTGTTCATGATGAACCGCGGCACGACCGCGGTGCGGCCGGCCCCGCACGAGGCGCGCGTGCTGACCGGCGACATCCGCGACCCGCAGTCGGTCCGGGCGGCCCTCGCTGGCCTGGAGTTCGACGTGGTCGTGGACTACCTGGCGTTCACCCCGGATCACGTCCGTGCCGACCTGGCGGCCTTCCGTGGCCGCGTCGGCCAGTACATATTCATCAGCTCGGCCTCCGCCTACCAGACGCCGCCGGCCCGGCTGCCCATCATCGAGTCCACCCCGCTGCGCAACCCGTACTGGCAGTACTCGCGGGACAAGATCGCATGCGAGGACGTCCTCGTCCGCGCCTACCGCGATGAGGGATTCCCGGCCACGATCGTGCGGCCGTCGCACACCTACGACCACACGTCGCTGCCGCTGCAGGGTGGCTGGACGGTCATCGACCGGATGCGCCGCGGTGCCCCGGTCGTCGTGCACGGAGACGGCACGTCGCCTTGGACGTTGACTCATCACGCCGATTTCGCGCGGGCTTTTGTCGGGCTGCTCAGTGAACCGCGGGCTATCGGGGACAGTTTCCACATCACCTCCGACGAGACGCTGACCTGGAACCAGATCGCCTGCATCCTGGCCGCCGCCGCGGGCGCGGAACCCCGGATCGTGCATGTGCCATCGGACGCGGTGGCGGCGGTGGATCCCGAGTGGGGGGCCAGTCTGCTCGGCGACAAGGCACACCCGCTGGTGTTCGACAACAGCAAGATCAAGAGCCTGGTGCCCGGCTGGGTCGCGAGGGTGCCTTTCTGGCAGGGCGCCCGCGAAATCATCGAGTGGCACGACGCCGACGCCAGCCGCCGGCACGTCGATCAGCGACTCGACGCGACCATCGACCAGCTGATCGAGGGTTTCCAGCCGGGCCGCCCGGGGGCTGGCGAGCCGGGTGCCAGCGGGGGAGCTTAGCCGCGGATCCGCTGGTTGACCCGGGCTTCCCAGGCCCGGAGGGTGCCCGGCATGGCCGCGCGGCCCGCCTCACCGGGGTAGTTCGAAAGCACGAGGTCCGCCCGGGCCCACGCCTGCGCGTCGGGCAGGTCCACCGCGACGGTGCCGTCGCTGAAGTTGGCCAGCACCAGCAACTCGACGTCGTCCAGCCGCCGGGTGAACGCATAGACATGCTCGTCATCAGGCAGCAGCATGGTGAAGTCGCCGCCCGCCACCACGGGCAGATCGTGCCGCAGCGCGATGACCTGCCGGTAATGGCTGAACACCGAGCCCGGATCGGTGATCTGCGCTGCGGCGTTGATGTCCGGGTAGTTCGGGTTGACCGCCAGCCACGGCGTTCCGCTGGTGAACCCGGCGTGTGCGCTGCCGTCCCACTGCATAGGGGTGCGGGCGTTGTCCCGGCTCATGGAGCGCAGGGAGGCAAGGACCTGCTGCTCGTCGCGGCCCGCTTCGATGGCGTGGCGGTAATAGTTCAGCGACTCGATATCCCGGAACTCGTCGATGGCAGTGAACGGGTAGTTCGTCATGCCGAGCTCTTCGCCCTGGTAGACGTACGGCGTGCCGCGGTGCAAGTGCAGGACCGTGGCCAGCAGCTTGGCCGACAGCGCCCGGTAGGCCGGGTGGTCAGAGCCGAATCGTGACACCGCTCGCGGCTGGTCATGGTTGTTCCAGTACAGGCTGTTCCAGCCCGCGGCGGCCAGGCCAGCCTGCCAGCGGCCCAGCGAGGCCTTGAGGTCACGCAGGCGCAGCGGCCGGGTGTCGAACTTGCCGCCCGGGCCGTGGTCGAGCCCTACGTGCTCGAACTGGAACACCATGTCGACCTCGGCACTGGCTGGATC
>DAIRVB010000567.1:0-3376 GCA_036803065.1 Streptosporangiaceae bacterium | reverse complement strand
GGACACGGCCTCGACCTGGGAATCAATGCTTGCCGGGCTGAGCGGCGCGGCGATCTGCACGGGCAGCTCGGCCGCCCAGTCGTAGGGCAGCGTCCGCGCGCCGCTCAGCCCGGCAAGCATTGATTCCCAGGTCGAGGCCGTGTCCCCGCCCAGCGGCGTGGTCGCGCCTAGGCCGGTGACGACGACGCGTGGTTGATCTGCCCGCACTGTGAATCGCTCCTCTGGTCGTGCCGCGGAACTGCGCCGGATGGCCCGGCTACCCGATGCCCGGGTGGCCGGGGGCCGCCTGGCGCGGGGCTGGCTCGCTCAGGCCGAGACCTCGGCTGAGCGCACGAAGTTCACGACATCCTGAACGGTCTTGAGGTTCTTGAGCTGGTCGTCGGGGATCTCCACCCCGAACTTGTCCTGAGCCGCCACCGCGATCTCGACCATGGACAGCGAGTCGATGTCGAGGTCGTCGACGAAGCTCTTCTCTGGGGTGACTTCATCCGCGGGGACGCCGGCGACTTCGTCGATGATCTCGCCGAGGCCTGCCAGGATTTCCGGTTCGGTCATTGCCATGGGATGCGTGTTCTCCTTCTGTGTTGTGGTTATCCGCCCCTTGGCGCAGGCCAGGAGGCGAAGGCGCGGCTAGGGTACCGTGATCACCTGTCCTGCGTAGCAGATGCCCGCGCCGAAGCCGAGCAGCAGGACGAGGGCGCCGGAGGCAACCTCTCCCCGCTCGATCATCTTGGACAGGGCCAGCGGGATGGACGCCGACGACGTGTTGCCCGCCGTCACGATGTCATCGGCGACGAGCGCCTGCGGCGCCCCGACCTTCCTCGCGATCGCTTCGATGATCCTCAGGTTCGCCTGATGCGGGACGAAGGCCGCCAGGTCCGCCGGATCGACCCCGGCACGCTCGCAGGCCTGCTTCGCGACAGGGTGCAGCGCGGTGGTCGCCCAGCGGAATACGGCTTGCCCCTCCTGGACGATGAACGAATCGCGATCCTTGATGGCGATCTTGTCGGCCAAGCCGCCATCGCTGCCCCACACGACCGGGCCGATGCCCGGGCCCTCGGTGGGGTCAGTGACCGGGCCGACTATGGCGGCACCGGCGCCGTCAGCGAAGATGATGGCGGTCGAGCGGTCGGTCCAGTCGATCCACTGGGAGAGTTTCTCCGCCCCGATCACCAGGACGTTGCGGGCCGAGCCGGCCCGGACCGCGTCGCTGGCAACGGCGAGCGCGTAGCAGAAGCCGGCGCAGGCCGCGTTGACGTCGAACGCCCCGGGGGCTGAGATACCGAGCCTGGTGGCCACCGTGGCGGCGATGTTCGGGATCGGCGCCTCGGGGGTGCAGGTGGCGACCATGACCAGGTCGACATCGGCGGGGGACAGGCCGCTGGCGGCCAGGGCCTTGCCGCCCGCGGCGGCGGCCATGTCGGCGAGGCTCTCGTCCGGGCCGGCGATCCTCCGGCTGGCGACGCCCACCCGGCTGCGGATCCATTCGTCGTCGGTGTCCATCGTGGCCGCGAGTTCGTCGTTGGTCACCACCCTCGCCGGCTGGTAGCCGCCGAACGCCAGAATCCGCGCACCCGCGGCACCCTCGGCGAGTCGCATCAGCATGTCCCCTTTCCTGAGGATCTCCAGGTACTGGCCGTCCGCGCGGACATGGATGTCATTCGGCTGGCTGGAGCCGGACGAGCGGCTGCCCCACACTTACCGGGTCACCGTCCTCGACCAGCCATTCGATAATCGTTGCGGGAAATGGGGGGATGATGACATGCCGGCCGTCACGCTGCTCGACATGCCCGATCTCCGCTCCTGAGGTGATCGTGGCGCCCGGCGCGGCCGCGGCGGGATCCCCCGCCCCGGACCGGAACGTGCCTGCGAGCGGGGCAACGAGCAGCCGCCACTCGGGGACGTGCCCGTCCTGGTGGGGATCAAGTGTCCCGTGCTCAGCGATGAGAGACCGGGCGGCGTCAAGGTCGTCCGGGGTTTTCAGGTTCGCCAGCGCGACCCCCGGCATCCCGCGCCGGGCCAGGCCGGTCAGGGTGCCTGCGGGTGGCAGTTCGATGAGCGCGGTGGCGCCGAGGCCCGTCATGGACTGCATGCACATGTTCCAGCGGACCGGGGCGCGCACCTGGGTGACGATCCGGTCCAGCCAGTCGGAACCCGACTGGACGGCCGCGCCGTCGCGGTTGGACAGCAGCACCACCGCCGGCTCGCCTACCGCCGTGCCTGCCGCCGCGGCGCGCAGGGCATCAACCGCGGGGTCCATGTGCGTGGTGTGGAAGGCACCGGCCACTGACAGCGGGCGCAGCCGGGCCCGCGCGGGCGGGTCGGCGGCGAAGGCAGCGAGCTGCTCCAGGGTGCCGGCCGCGGCGACCTGGCCGCCGCCGTTGATGTTCGCCGGGGTGAGACCGTGCTTTTCTATGGCGTCGAGGACCTCTGCCTCGTCGCCGCCGAGCACGGCGGTCATCCCGGTCGGCACGAGCGCGGCGGCACGCGCCATGGCCTGACCGCGGACCCGGACGAGGTTCATGGCGTCCTCGGGCGCCAGCACTCCCGCGATAGTCCCGGCGGTCAGTTCCCCGACGCTGTGGCCGGCCACGATATCCACCTGCTGCTGCGCCTGGTCAAGGTCGCCGAACAGCACCTCAGCCGCGGCGATCCCGGCCGCCACCAGCAAGGGCTGGGCCACCGCGGTGTCCTTGATCTCTTCGGCGCTGGCCGTCGTGCCGCACGCGATGAGATCGCATCCGGCGAGGTCGGACCAGGCGGCGATCCGGTCCCGGACGCCAGGCAGTTCCAACCAGGGGGCGAGGAAGCCAGGGGCTTGGGCGCCCTGGCCCGGTGCGGCAATGACGAGCATGCTCTTAACACTGCCTGTAGAACTCCGCTACATGCGCAGAATAACGCACGAAGTTTAGCGGCAAGTGTTTGTGTGATCCATACAAGCTATGTGCTCTTGTGAATCAGGCGCCCTAGGACAATGGCCACCCAGAGGGTGAATCCGGCCCTGCCCTCAGTGGGCGTGAGCCCGGTCAGTTCGCTGACGCGGCGCAGCCGGTAACGGACAGTGTTCGGATGCACGAAGAGAAGCCTCGCGGTCGCCTCAAGTGAGGAACCCTGCTCCAGGTAAGTGATCACCGTGTCGAGCAGCGCGGACCCCCCGCGCCGGAGCGGCTCGTACACCTCCGAGACCAGTTCCGCGCGCGCTTCAGCGTCGCCGTCCAGGGCGCGCTCCGGCAGCAGGTCGCCGGCCATGACGGGCCTGGGGGAGTCGGGCCAGCCCGCGGAGGCACGCAGGCCGGACAGGGCCGCGGCCGCGGAACGGGTCGCCGACTGCAGGTCACCCAGGGCCGGGCCGACCACGACGGGCCCGGCGCCGAAC
>DAIRVB010000566.1:0-3379 GCA_036803065.1 Streptosporangiaceae bacterium | reverse complement strand
AGTCCGGGCCGGCCAGGGGAATTGGCAGCCCAGAAGCGGCCGCTTTAAGTCCTCGCGGGCGGTTATCTCGCCCCGGTGGAGGCCCGGCTCGGGCCGGTGGACCTGGAGACGCTGGACAGACTGATTACCGCGGGCATCGCGGCCAACCGCGCGGAAGCCCTCCGCTGGGCCCTGGCCCGCATCCGCGAGCGGCCGGCCTACGCAAAGCTCAGCGAGCGGGCGCGGGAGCTGGAGGAGCTCAAGGTCCAGTTCTGATGGCCCTCGGGGGGAAGCGCTGCGCCCGGGGCCACATCCTCGGGCGCGCTGCAGGCGGGTCGGACGGTCACCACAGCCCGTTCGCCTCGATGGTTTTAATGATTGTGCGGCGGTGAACACGCGGAGTTCGTCATAGCCAGCCGGACTTCGGCGGCCCTCACATCACGATCTCCAGCTGGAGTACCAGTTCGAGCAGTTTGGCCCGCGACATTGGCGGGACTAATGGTCCCGTAGCGTTTCAGAACGCTGATCTCGTAACAGCCCGAACGGCAATGGCCTTCGTGATTGACACCGTTGACACGCCGCACCAAGCAAAGCGCATGCTTGGTGCGGCCGAGGCGCTGACCAGCTAAGCGCCTGCTTCAGGGCAGCGGAGATTGCCCTGATCGGTTCCGTGGCGGGTGCGCGGCGCGAGGTGGGCGCGGTTCACATCGAAGGGATTTGCCATGACCGCACGTCAGAATGGTTCCGCTGGCACCCCGGACCCTCAGCCGGGTGGCTTCAGCCGCCGTCAGGTACTGCTTGGCGCTCTTGCCGCCGGAGCCGGGGCCGTCGTCGGTTCCGGCGTGCTGAACAGCATCTCGGCCTCCGCCGCCACACTGACCTATGACGTCGTCGTGGTCGGCGCGGGAGCCTCGGGGATGGCAGCCGCGCTCACGGCGGCCAAACGGGGACTGTCGGTGGTGGTGATCGAGAAGGCGGCCACATTCGGCGGCTCGGTCGCCCGGTCCGGAGCGGGGATCTGGATACCGAACAACGCAGTGATCCTTGCCGCCGGAGTGCCAGATACGCCGGCCAAGGCGGCCGAGTACCTCGCGGCTGTGGTCGGCACCGTGGTACCCGCCGACCGGCAGGCGGCCTTCCTTGCCAACGGGCCAGCCATGATCTCCTTCTTGATGAACAACAGCCCGCTGGGGTTCCGTTGGATGGAGGGCTATTCCGACTACTATCCCGAACTGCCCGGCGGGATGCCGAACGGGCGTTCTATCGAGCCGGCCATGTTCAACGGGAACCTCCTCGGCAGCCAACTCGCCAACCTCAACCCTGCGTACATCCCCGTCCCGGCCGACGAGGTCGTCTACAGCGCCGACTACAAGTGGATCAACATCGCCGCGGTCAACGTGCAAGGCGCGGCGGTCGCCGCCGAGACCGTCAGCAGGTACATCGCGGCCGTCCTGACGGGCGTGAAGCCGCTCACCATGGGCCAGGCTCTCGCCGGCGGGCTACGGGCCGGGCTGCTCTCGGCCAACGTGCCGGTATGGCTGAGCACCCCGCTCGTCAGCCTGCAACTCAGCGCCGCGGGCCGCGTCACCGGCGTGCTGGCGACGCAGGGCGGCGCGCAGTTGCAGATCAACGCCACCCGCGGGGTCATCGTCGGCTCCGGCGGCTTCGAGCACAACCTGGCCATGCGCGATAAGTACGAGCAGCAGCCCATCGGGATCGACTGGACGGTCGCCGCCGCGTCGAACACCGGCGACGGCATCGAGGCGGGCCTGAGCATTGGCGCTGCCCTGGACCTGATGGACGACGCGTGGTGGGGACCCACCATCCCGCTGCCCGGCGAGCCGTACTTCTGCCTGGCCGAACGCACCCTGCCCGGCGGCCTCATGGTCAACGCAGCCGGTGCGCGGTTCGTCAACGAGGCAGCGCCGTACAGCGACGTGGTGCACGCCATGTACCGGCTCAACACCGCGGCGCCGGACATCCCCGCCTGGCTGATCGTGGACCAGAACTATCGCGACCGCTACCTGTTCAGGGACGTCCTGCCGACCTTGCCGTTCCCCGCTTCGTGGTACTCCAGCGGCGCCGTATTCAAGTCCTCGACGCTCGCGGGCCTGGCCACGCAGATCGGAGTGCCATCGGCGGCCCTGGCCGCCACGGTCGCCCGGTTCAACGGCTTCGCGCTGACCGGCAAGGACCTCGACTTCGGCCGGGGCAACAGCGCGTACGACCACTACTACACCGACCCCGCCGTCATCCCCAACTCCTGCCTCGCCGCCCTGTGGCTGCCGCCTTTCTACGCGTTCAAGATCGTTCCTGGTGACCTCGGCACGAAAGGCGGGATGGTCACGGACGCCAGCGCGCGGGTACTCACCACGGACGGCAGGGTCATCGCCGGGCTCTACGCGGCCGGTAACGCCAGCGCCGCCGTCATGGGACACAGTTACGCCGGCGCCGGCTCTACCATCGGGCCGGCCATGACATTCGGCTATGTCGCCGCCAACTACATCGCCGACCACCCGGGCGCTTGACGGATCACTCCCAGCCCCAGTGCCGCTGGTGGGCGCGGATGCACCACTCGCTGACCGCGTCCAGGTCTGGCTCGGCGCGCAGCGGCGTGCGGCCGGTCTCAAGGAACTCCTCGGTCTGGCGTTGCACCGCGGCGATCTCGGTCAGCACGTCCCCCAGGACGGGCACGTCTCCGCGTTTGACCTGCAGCACCCGTTCGCGTTCCCGGTCCGGCATCGGCAGGGTCAGCTGTGCGTCCCTGGCGATCTCCCGGCCCTGATAGGCCAGCCGCAGGGCGTGCGAGGCGTACTTGACGTCGTAACCGTAGCGGGCGACAAGCTCAGGCCGGTTCGGCATGTGGCGACGCGGCCCGTGACCTAGCAGCCGCCCCCGCTGGGAATCCATGTAGCCCAGGAACCGCCGCACCGCGCGCTGCGACAGCACCGCCGGGGCGAGAGCCCGCAACTCCGCACCGAGCTCGGTGAGCACCACGACGTCAGCCGCCGGGGCGTACAGGGGCAGCAGCGCGGTCGGGTTCCCCTTGGCCGCCAGGCGCAGGTACTTGCGCAGCGAGTAGCTGACCAGGTCGGTGTCGCCGGGACCGGAGCGGGCACCCTCAGGCTGGGTGCGGAACACGTAGTGGTCGAACGGCATCCCGATGCCCACGACATGCTGAGGCGGCTCGACGAACACGCCCATCTCGTCGTGGTCATCCGTGCCCTCGATCGCGATGCCGTGCACGCCCGAGCCAACGACCGTTCGCAGGATCTCCCCGGAAAGGGCGAGATCCCGGTCGCCGTACTCGGTGTGCGCCGCAATGCTAGCCATCCCGTGATCGTCGCCCAGCCGCCTCGGCCCGAACCAACCACTTCATCACGGCTTTACCGGGTCAGTG
>DAIRVB010000565.1:0-3400 GCA_036803065.1 Streptosporangiaceae bacterium | reverse complement strand
AGCCTAGCGCCGGCCGGCTGGGAGTCGGCCAGGGACGTGGCGCCATGCCCAAGCTAACGGCGCCCCCGAGAACTCCATGGTGGCCGGGATCATCGGGGCCGGAGCGGCCGCCGTCGCCCGGCTCGTGAACGTCGCGGGGATCGGCAGGGACTTGACCTGGGACGGCGGCCAGATGACCACGAAGGCCCGGCCCACCACAGCGCTCTCAGGGATCGTGCCGCCGCCCGGGTCAGCGGAGTGGTACCGGGAATCCGACGACTCCCCGCGGTGGTCTCCCATCACCCATAGCCTGCCCGGCCGGACGGTGATGTTGAAGAATTCGGCGGACGGCGCTTCCCCGGGATAGAGATACGACCCTTCCCGCAGTGGCACCCCGTTGACGGTGATCCGCCCTTGCGCGGTGCAGCAGGCCACGTGGTCGCCGGGCAGGCCGATGACCCGCTTGACATAGTCTGTTCCGTCCGTCTCCAAGCCCAGGGCCTGTAGCGCATCGCGGTAAGCGGCGGAGATGCTGCCAGCTTTCTGCGGGGGCGGGGTCGGCCCCCAGGAGCCGGCCCCGCTGAATACGACGACGTCCCCGCGGTCGATGCCGCGGATTCGGTAGACGAGCTTGTTCACCAGCACCCGGTCGCCGATCCGCAGGGTGTTCTCCATCGACCCGGACGGGATCCGGAACGTCTCGACGACAAACGATTTGACACCCGCCGTGAGCAACACGGTGACGACGATCACGAGGAGCGCTTCCCGCCAGAACCCGGCAATGCGTCGCGGGCCCCTAACGGCGGGCCTGGCCGCCATGCGGAACCCGGCGTCGCGGCCGAACTCGGCCGGGGCGCCGGGCCCAGCCGCGGTACGGGACAGCGCCGATGGGCCGGACCCGCCCGGTGCGGGAACCGCATCGGGCGGGGCGGCCCGGTCCGCGGATCCTGGCCGGTCATCGGGGGATGCGGGTCTAGCGCACCGGCTCGCGGCGTTCCCGGATCCGCGCGGCTTTACCGCGAAGCTCACGGAGGTAGTACAGCTTCGCCCGGCGCACCCGGCCCCTGGTCACGACCTCGATCTGGTCGAGCGATGGGCTGTGCACGGGGAAGGTCCGCTCCACCCCCACCCCATAACTGATCTTGCGGACCGTGAAGGTCTCCCGGGCTCCGCCGCCCTGGCGCCGGATGACCACGCCCTGGAAGATCTGGATCCTGGACCGGGTGCCCTCCACGACCCGCACATGAACTTTCAGGGTGTCGCCCGGGCGGAAGTCCGGGATGTCGGAGCGGATCTGAGCCTGCTCCAGCTCGGCGATCGCGGTGTGCATGGCTACGGTTCCTCGGTAGTCCTCACGCGCGCACAGGCCAGTGAACGCGTGGGTATCGGTCTGTCGGTGTCCCGGGGCACTGGAGGCGCCAGGGCGCGCCCGCTCAGTCGGCCTTCGGCGGGACAGCGGACTTCAGTCTGCCACACCTTGACCACTGATCGGAAAGCCAGCCTCGGCAAGCACCTGCCGATCGCGCGCGTCGAGCGCCCCGCTGAGGGCCGGCCCGACCGCTTTTCCGGCCCCTGCGGCGGCTTTTTCTTCCCCACGACCCGCTTTTTGTGTCCCGGCGGCGGACTCCACAGCCCCGCCGATCGATTCGCCGGCCCCCGTCACCTGCCCAGCGGCCAGCCGCGCCGCCAGGTCCGGACGGCACGCGGCGGTCCGGCGCAGCGCCTCATCGCGCCGCCACCTGGCGATGGCCGCATGATCCCCGGACAGCAGGACAGGCGGCACCTCCCGGCCCCGCCAGACGCGCGGCCTGGTGTAAACAGGCCCTTCGAGCAGGCCGGCCATCGGCCCGGACCCGGCCCCGAACGAATCATCCGTCACCGACTCGGCATTGCCCAGCACGCCGGGAAGCAGCCGGCAGATCGCATCAATCATGACCAAGGCCGCGGGCTCCCCGCCGGAGAGGACGTAGTCGCCGATCGTTACCTCATCGACGTCCATCCGCTCCCGGGCGTCCGCCACAACGCGCGCGTCTATCCCCTCGTACCGCCCACAGGCAAAGACAAGATGCGCCGAACGCGAATATTTCAGCGCACTCGCCTGCGTGAATGAGACGCCGGAGGGAGTAGGCACGACCAGCCTCGCATCCGGCGCGTCGCCGGTCACGGTGTCCAGTGCGCTGCCCCAGGGCCCCGGGGCCATCACCATTCCGGGTCCCCCGCCGAAGGGGGCATCGTCCACGGTGTGATGGACATCGCCCGCCCAGTCCCTCAGGTCGTGCACGCGCAACTCGATGGTGCCGCGGGCCGCAGCCTTGCCGAGCAGCGAGACACCGAGCGGGCTGAAGTATTCAGGAAAGATCGTGATGATGTCGATGCGCATGCCCCGTCACCTCCGCCCGTGCTCAGCTCACGCAGTACCTAGGTCGAGCAGGCCCGGCGGCGGGTCAATGACCAGGCGGCCGGCCTTCACGTCGATCTCCGGCACGATGGCGGCCACGAACGGGACGAGCAGCCCGTCACGGCGCGGTTCCGTGGGCTGGATCACGAGTAGGTCCTGCCCATGATGGCGGACATCCGTGACGACCCCGACCGGCTCGCCGGACGTGGTGACCACCGCCAGCCCGACCAGTTCATGATCGTAAAACTCGTCGGGGCCCTCCGGTGACGTCACCTGGGCCGAATCCATGGTGAGCCAGGTGCCACGCAGGCCCTCGGCCTCCGTCCGGCCCGCGATCCCCGCGAACTCGACGAGCAGCCGCCCGGAGTGCCACCGCACGGACTCGACGGTCAGCGGCCCCGCGGCCGCTGGGTCGGTCGCCAGGACGGCGCCAACGGCGAACCTAATATCTGGATCGTCGGTGTGGACGTCGATCGTCACCGCACCGCGGATCCCGTGGGGCCTCCCGACCCGGCCAACGACCAGTTGCATGCCTGGCTAACGGACCTCGTCCACGTCGAGCAGGTCGACCCTGACGTACCGGCCACCCGCGAGCGAGCCGATGACCGTACGCAGGGCCTTGGCGGTCCGCCCGCCCCGGCCGATGACCTTGCCGAGGTCGTCCGGGTGCACCCGGACCTCAAGGACCTTGCCCCGGCGCAGCCCATGACTGTCCACCCGGACGTCGTCCGGGTGCTCCACGATGCCCTTCACCAGGTGCTCAAGGGCTTCCTCAAGCACTTCAGGCTCCGCTGTCTGACTCCGCGGCAGCCTCCGCAGCGCCGGCCTCCGAGGTGTCCGCGTCCGCCGACCCAGCAGCCTGAGCTGCGTCGGCCTTGGCCGTGTCCGCCTTAGCGTTCACCTTGGCGGTGTCCGCCTTGGCGTCAGCCTTCGCGGTGTCTGCCTTAGCGTCAGCCTTCGCGGTGTCTGCCTTAGCGTCAGCCTTCGCCGTGTCCGCCTTAGCGTCAGCCTTCGCCGTGTCCG
>DAIRVB010000564.1:0-3409 GCA_036803065.1 Streptosporangiaceae bacterium | reverse complement strand
GGATGGTGGCAAAGCCGAAACCGAGCTGGGAGCGCTCGATCGCCCGCGCGGTCGTGGTGGTGAATTCGTCGATGTTCGCGCGGGTGCCCGGCCCGGCGGACTTCGACGCGATCGAGGCGACGATCTCCGCGTACGGCACAGGCGTGACGCAGGACACCGCGTGCACCAGCGGGATCGTGGCCTGCCCGCCGCAGGTGATCATGTTGACGTTGGGCGCGCTCAGGTGCTCGCGCAGGTTCACCGCCGGGCAGACCAGCGGGCCCACCGCCGCCGGGGTCAGGTCCACCGCCTGGATCCCGGCCTGCGCGTAGCGCGGCGCGTTCGCCCGGTGCGCCCGGGCGGACGTGGCCTCGAACACCAGGTCCGGCCGCTCATCGCGGTCCAGCAGCCAGTCCACGCCGCCGGCCGAGGCCTCGACGCCGCGCTGCCTGGCCCGCTCCAGGCCGTCCGAAGCCGGGTCCACGCCGACCATGTACCGCACCTCGACATGCTCGCTGCGCTGCAGCTTGGCCAGCAGGTCGGTGCCGATGTTGCCAGGGCCGACGATCGCGGCCGTTACCTTGCCGATGGCACTGCCCTCCTCCGGTACGCGCTCAAACTGTATGCAGTTTAGCGAAAAATTCTGCCGAACGGAACCTGGGTGCGTGCCGTCCACCGCCGGTGGCCTGCGGCCGGCCCCGGATGGCCGAACGCCGCGCGGTGCTAGATTCGGTGAACGTGCCCCAGATGACCGCCCGCCGGATGTGCCGACCCGGACCTGCCTGACCCGGTGCTGTGGAGTACTGGGCGCGCGGGTTTGGCCACCGCGTCCTACCGCGAGCTGTTCGCCGAGCCCGCTCTGCGCAGGCTCGCGCTGGCCGATGTCTGCGCGCGGCTGCCGCAGGGCATGGTCAGCATCGCCTTGCTGCTGGTGGCCGCCCAGCACGCGTCGATGACGGTGGCGGGCCTGGTCGTGGCCGGCTACACGCTGGGCCAGGCGGTGACCGGACCGCTGCGCGGCCGGCTGGCCGACCAGCGCGGGCTGGTCCCGGTCGCCACCGCCTGCACCATCGGCTACGCCGCGGCCTTGCTGGCCTTGCTGGCCAGCGCGCTGTCGCGCGGCCCGGCCGGGCTGGTTATCGGTACCGCGGTCCTGGCTGGCCTGCTCAATCCGCCGCTCAGCCCGGGCCTGGATCAACTCGATCATGAACGGCGGCGCGGCGGGCGGTGCCGCCGCGGTCAGCGCCGTCATCACCTCCATCCTGCGGCCGCCCCGCCCGCGGAAAACCCCGCCGGACACGCACGGGACCGGGGCTCGCACCCCGGCTCGTTCGGCTAGAAAGAAAGACAGCACCGGGGCGGAGCGGGCCGGTGGCTACGGACCAAAGGAGGTCAGGCCTTGCGCCCTTGGACACCGCAGCGCGTGCTCGACGCGGCGATCGTGATGGAATGGCGCCCGGACGGTGCCAGCGAGGTGCTGACGGATGGCTACCGGCTCATCCGCTATCCGGACTGGGCGCTCGACCCGAGCTTCCCGGCCGCTCAGGTCACCCGGTCCCGGCTGAGCCGTCCCGCGGACGCGGTCATCGACGAGGTCCTCGCCCGCGTCCGGCAGTGGGGCCTGCTCGGGGTGGCCTGGTGGGTGTCGGACGCGACCTGGCCCGCGGACACCGAGGACAGGCTGCGAGCCCGGGGCGGCAAACGCATCGACGCGGTGCAGATCCTGGCCTGTGACCTGAGGGACGGGCTGCCCGAGCTCGGCATTCCGGCCGGCGTGACCGTCGAGCTGGTCCGGGACGAGCGCACGTTCCGCGCGGCGTCCATGGTCACCGTGCGCGGCTGGGGGAGGAAGGAACCGTCCGAGCAGGACATCGCACGTGACCTCACCGACGCGATCAGAGACCTCGCGGCCTGGTCCGGCTTCCGCGTGGTGGCGTCGGTCGACGGCGCGGCCGCCTCGTCCGGCGGGTGCACGCTGAACGGCGAGGTGGCCCAGCTGTGGGGCGCGGTCACGCTGCCTGCGTTCCGGCGGCGCGGCAGCTACCGGGCCGTACTCGCCGAACGGCTCCGGCTGGCGCGCGACCACGGCACCGAGCTGGCCCTGGTCAAGGGCCGGGTCGAGACCTCCGGGCCGATCTTGCTCCGGGCCGGCTTCACCGACTACGGCGAAGAGCGCTGTTACTGGCTCTCACGGTAAGAATCGGCCGCCCCGAGTTGTGCGGGCCAGCGCGCTCGTGCTCTCATGCACCCATGGCTGAGCTGCGAACAGGACCCACGGACCTCGGCACCTTGGGCGAGATCGAGCGCCAGGTGCTCTGGCTGTCCACCGCGATCGTCCACCACGCCAACCGGGTCCGGCCCAATCCCGGCGGGCTCAAGGTCGGTGGCCATCAGGCGTCCTCGGCGTCGATGGTCTCGATCATGACCTCGCTCTGGTTCCGTCATCTGCGGGCAACCGACCGGGTGTCGGTCAAGCCGCATGCCTCACCCGTGCTGCACGCGATCAACTACCTGCTCGGCGAGCTTGACGAGTCCTACCTGCCCACGCTGCGGGCCTTCGCCGGGCTGCAGAGCTATCCCAGCCGGGTCAAGGACCCCGATCCGGTGGACTACTCGACCGGTTCCGTCGGCATCGGCGCGACCGCGCCGATCTGGGGCGCGGTGGCCCGCCGGTACCTCAATGACCGCTTCGCCGGCGATGCTTCGCAACCCGCGGGCCGCCAGTACTCGCTGCTGGGTGACGCCGAACTCGACGAGGGTGCCGTCTGGGAGGCCATCGTCGATCCCGGCGTGGCCGAGCTGGGCGAGGTCGTCTGGGTGGTGGACGTGAACCGGCAGTCGCTGGACCGCGTGGTGCCAGGCATGGCCGCGGACCGGTTCCGGGGCATGTTCACCGCGGCCGGCTGGCAGGTCATCACGCTGAAGTACGGCCGTCTGCTGGAGGAGCTGTTCGCCCGGGCCGGCGGGGAGGCGCTGCGACAGCGGATCGACGCCATGCCCAACCCCGAATACCAGCGGCTGCTCCGCTGCGACGCGGCCGAACTGCGCCGCAGGCTCCCGGCTGGCGACGCGTCGATCGCGGAGCTGATCGCCGGGCTGGACGACACCGCGCTGACCCAGGCCATCCGCAACCTCGGCGGGCACGATCTGGTCGCGCTGGACGCGGCCTTCGACGCCATCTCCGACGACCGGCCCACGATCATCCTGGCCTATACGATCAAAGGCTACGGCCTGGCCGTCGAGGGCCACCCGCAGAATCACTCGGCGCTGCTGACCACCGAGCAGATCGGTGAGCTCGCGGCGCAGCTGGGTACGGATGCTGACCAGCCGTGGCGTCGCCCGGCGCCGGACAGCGCGGCTGGCCTGCTGTGCGAGCAGACGGCCGGGCGGCTACGGCGGCCGCCGGTCCCGCCGCCGGTCCCGCCGGGAC
>DAIRVB010000563.1:0-3413 GCA_036803065.1 Streptosporangiaceae bacterium | reverse complement strand
GGCGGCGACCGGGGTGGCAAACCGGCGGGACACGTTGGCGAGGAACTCCGGCAGCACCCGGTGGCTCGCCATTCCGTAGATCATCCGGGCGGTGAGCACGATGCCGCAGCCGGTGGAGGCGATCACCGACAGCGCGAGGGACAGCGCCATCACCTTGGCCCAGCCGCCGCCGCCCAGCACCCCGGCGACGTAGACGAGCGCGGAGGGCGCGTTGGCCTGGAGCCTGGCCGGCGACACCACTCCCTGTAGGCCCACCTGCGACACCGTGAAGATGATGGCGATGAAGGCGACCGCCATGATGGCGGCCCTGCCCGGGTTGGTGCGCCGGTGCTTCACCTCCTCGTTGACGTAAATGGTGCCGTCCCAGCCGGTGTACATGAACACCGCGATGAGGAACCCGGCCGCGAGGCTGCCGTGGCCGCCGATTCCGCGGAGGCTGAACCAGCCCCTGGTGATCGGGAAGGTGCCGTGATGGTGGCCGAGCACCACCACCAGGCCCGCGATTGCGAAGCCGATGAGGATCACATACTCGACCAGCCCCATGCCGACCTGGGTGCGCGCGGTGAGGCGGATGCCGAGGATCGCGATCACGAGCATGACGAGGACGACGGCGGTGCCGATGGCGATATTCGGCCAGGTGCTGGTGGAGCTGGCGCCGAAGACGGCGAGGACTGATGGCCCGAGGACGACGACGGGGCCGAGGGTCCCGATGATGCTGCCGGTGATCATCAGCCATCCGGTCAGGAAACCGAGGTAGGGGTTGATCGCGCGGCCGACCCACTCGAAGGACGCGCCGCAGTTGGCGTTCCACAGGTTCAGCCGCCGGTAGGAGTTGGCGATGATGAGCATGGGAACTGCGGTGAGGATGATGATCGGGCCGCCGGCGTAGGCGGTTGCCGCGGCTAATGCGGCCAGCGTCAGCCCGACCGATACCGCCGGGGCGGCCGAGGCCATGCCGATCACAGTGTCTTGCGCCGCCCCGATCGCATCGGGCTCGAGCCGGGCCGCGGGGGCCGGCGCGACTCCTGCGGCGGCAACTGCGGAATGATCTGCCATCTATTCTCCCTATGGCTATGAGTTGGCCTGCGTTCCTTGGGTGTTCGCCCGGGTAGCGGTAACGAGCGTGATGGGCAGGGTAAGCCGCCGTGCCGCGCCGGCCGGGTCATGCGCGCTGTGGAGGGTGTGGAGTGTGCGGCCCCGTTGGCTGGACCGGTCTGTTGGCCACACGAGCCAGCCGCAGCAGTAGCAGACGGCGGGTCCGCCGGGCAGTGTCAGGGTGCCCTGCAGGCGGGTAACGGTCATGCCAGCCACGGGAAGGCCGCAGGCGGCCAGCTCGGCGAGCAGCGCTATCAGTGCCCGGCCGGGTGTCATCGTCGCGGCCTGGCTGGCTGGCTCTGGTTCCCCCTGCGCGGGCAGGAGGTCTGGCCGCATCGGCGTCCATGTGCGGCGGGGGACGGCGTGCCGTAAGGCGGGCTGTGCCTGCTGGCCTGCCCGGCCCGGTCCGGTCATGAGATCACGCTTGGGGCCAGGGCCGGGCTTGCAGGATGGCTGTCCGGCTGATGGCGGCAATGCTCGGGCGGGTGCGTGCCGAGGATGGCGTGGATAGTGCGGCCGGAGGCGTCGTCGTGCCAGTCGAGGCGTGCGGCGAGGTGGCTGACCATGTAGAGGCCGTGGCCGCTTTCGGCTATCTGGCGGCCCGGCCCGGTGTCGCGGATGACAGGGCTGTTAGGTGATCCCTGGTCGGTCACGGCGATCCGCACGCCGAGCAGCCACCGGGTGACCTGCACGGTTACCAGCCCTCCCGGATTTCCGGAGCGGCTATGCAACAGCGCGCTGGTGACAAGCTCGGAGACGATGATGAGGGCGTTATCGCGGAAGGGTGATCCGTCGAGCAGCGCCGCGACGAAGCGGCGTGCGGCGCCGACCTGCTGGGGTGTGCCCGGGAAGGCCCGCGCCCACGATGGCATCGCCGGGACCAGGCTTGCAGCGCGGGCAGGGGATCCTGCGGCATGCCGGGCCTGCGGGCGGCAGGGGGGCGGCTCGCCGCCAGGTTGTCTTCCGCTCATGGCTATCCCGCCCCGAGGGCGGAGGATGCCAGGTGCGCTGGGCCAGGCGAGGTGGCAGCGAGCGCATGTCCCGCCGTTGCTGGCGTGCTCGCGGAGCGTGCGGGCGGCTGTGGCGCGGAGCCCGCCCATGGCGGCCGCAGCCGCAGCGGGGCCGGGGCCGGCGGGCGCGTACGGCACGGCGGATGCTGTCAGCAGCAGCGCCCGGGCGCACGGCCTGGCCGCGCGGGGTAAGCCAGGCGGGCCGGATGCCCGCTCACCGCTTTTGACCTCGACCATGCAAACGCTCCGAGCACTTGTTACTGGTTCGTCACCGTATGCGGCTACATCATTGTATGACTGATGTCACTTCCGCAAGGATCAACGTCAGGCTGTCCCACATGAGATTGTCGCGAATTGGGCTTCTGTCACAATGACGAGTTGCATGACATGTGAAGATGGCGCATTCTGTAGGCCTGGCTCACCAGTGGCAGGGTTGGGGGGGTATGCGTGGATCACAGTCCGACGGTCCGTGGGCGGCGCCTGGTGCGGGAGCTCAAACGGCTCCGTGAGGCGTCCGGCATGGGCCCTGACGAGGTGGCGCAGCGGCTGGAGTTCAGCAAGAGCAAGCTCTACCGGATCGAGAACGGCAAAGCCCGCGTCGACCACGACGACCTGGAGGACATGCTCGACCTGTTCGACGTCCGGTCCCCGGAACGCGACGCGCTGGTCGCGCTCGGCAGGGATTCCCGCCGCCGCGGCTGGTGGACGACCTACAAGGACGTGTTCACCGGCTCCTATGTGGGCCTGGAGTCGGAGGCGGCCAGGATCCAGGTGCACTCGCAGATCATGCCGGGCATCTTCCAGACCGCGGACTACGCCCGCGCCGTCATCGCCGCGACGCGGCCGGTGCTGGATGCCGACGAAGTGGAACGGAGGGTGGTGGCCCGCACCGCCCGGCAGGACGCCATCCTCGGCCGGGAGGACCCGCCGGAGATCCACGTCGTGCTCGACGAGGCGGCGCTGCACCGCCAGGTGGGCGGTGCCGACGTAATGACGCAGCAGCTCGCCGCCCTGGCGAAGGCGAGCACGCAGCCGGGCGTCACCCTCCAGGTGCTGCCGTTCGCCGCCGGAGCCCACGCGGGCCTTGAAGGTTACTTTGTCATCCTGGCGTTCCCCGACCCCGAAGACCCGCCCGTCGCCTATGCCGAGGGGCTGTTCGGGGACCTGTACCTGGAGTCCAAAGAGGAACTGGACCGGTACAGCCTGGCCTGGACCCACCTCCTGCAGAAGGCACTCAGCCCGGCCGAGTCCACGGCCATGATCACCGAGTTAGTGAAGGAGAACCGATGACCATCCCCGAGACCCCAG
>DAIRVB010000562.1:0-3416 GCA_036803065.1 Streptosporangiaceae bacterium | reverse complement strand
TTTGTAGTTCTGGGCTAGTGATGATTCTCGCCCCCCGGTCGCGTGGTCAGCTAGGACCTCGCTGAACAACGCCGATGGCTGGGCTGACCCGGCTCGGCCGTGTCGCCGGCATGGCCCGTTGCCGGGCTCGGCCGGCCGGATTTCAGCTGCCTGCGGCGGCCGGTGAGGACCTGCTGGTCCTGGCGGAGGGGCGCCTCAGGCGCCGGGCAGGCCAGCCCGGGTTCCGGATCCCTCGGTCAGCTCAGTGCCCAGGCCCCGTCGCGGCGGGTCAGGCCGGCCTTCAGCAGGGTGCGCAGGTTGATCGCGGCGCACCGGTTATGCAGCCAGGCGTCGTTCCTGGTGGTGCCGATGTAGCGGAGCTTTACCCGGTGCCCGTTCTGGGTGGCGGTCCAGGCGATGATCCGCTCGATCATCGACCGGGTCGGGTAGGCCTGGCGGAACTGCTCGGTCCTGGCCTGCGCGCGGGCGGCGCGCAGCAGGCCCTCGTGCGGGTGGATGGTCATGGACCGGCCGTCTTTGGCGGTGGTGCACTGCTGGCGCAGCGGGCAGGTGGCGCACGCGGCGCCGAAGGTCACGGTCCGGGCCTGGCTCATCTGCCGGGTGATCCCGGCCGGGCAGGTGATCGTGCCCTGGCCCTCGTCGATGGTGAAGTCATCGACGGTGAAACCGCCAGGAACCGCCGGGCGCAGCGGCCCGGGCTTGATCACCGTGTCGTGCCCGCCCTGGCGGTAGGCGGCGCGGGCCTCTCCCGAGCCGTACGCCGAGTCGCCGTAAACCTCCAGGCCCGTGCCCTGCTCCTCGTCCGTGCCGGCCGGGTCGCCGGCCTGCGGCTCTGGCCCCGTGCCCGCGCCGGCGCCGTCACCGGGGCGGCGGAACCGGTCACGGGCGGCCATCTTGACGCCGTTCTCCGCATCGGTGCTGCCCGGCCCGGCGGCCATCGTCATCTCGCAGTCAGTGATCAGCCCTGTGCCCGGCTCGGCCGCCACATGCCCCCGGAACCCGTCCCGGCGCTTCGACTTCGACTTGCGGGTATGCCGCGCCTGCCGGTCCACGGTAGAGATGACCCGGTCCGGGGCGACCCCGCGGGCGATCCGCCACCGCCCGTCGGTCCCGTCGCTTCCCTCCGCCGGCTCCACATCCTGCCCGGCGACCAGCGCCAGCAGCCCCAGCGCATCCGCCGCGACCGCATCCCGCTCCGGCGCGCCCTCGCCCGCCAGCACCGCCAGCAGCCCCAGCGCGTCATTCACCAGATCGCTCACCAGCTGCCGCTTCGCCTGCGGGTCATCCCAGTCGATCGCCGGCTTCCCTGGCCGGGAGTAGTCCAGCTTGCACGCCCCGGCGATAACCTCCCCGGCGCCGGGCACCACCCGGGCCACCCTGCGGATCGCCGCGACCAGCTGCGTCACCGTGTCCTGGGTCGCGACCGCATCGTCGAAGACCGTCGAGTCCACGCAGCGCTTCCGCCGGCCCCGCAAGATCCCTGTCTGCGCGATCACCTCCGCGATCGCGTCGAACACCCGGTCCGGCCGCTTCGAGGCCGCGATCCGCCGCCGCCAGTACACCAGCACCGACGGGTCAAACGACACCTGGGTCAGCGACCTGCCGCACGCCACCTTCCACCGGATATCGAACTTCAGCGCATCCGCCGTCTGAGCATCGGACAGGTCATGCAGCTCCTTGAGCACCAGCACGGCACCCACCAGATCCGCCGGCAGCGACGGCCGCCCAGTGGCAGAGGGAAACAGGTCCGCGGTAAAACTGCCGGGGAACAGCTCATGCCGGTGCGCGGCCAGGAACGCGAACACGCTCCCGGCTGGCACCAGGTCCCCGGCGATCGCCTCCGCGTCCAGCAGCTCCCGGTCCATCCGCGATCTTCCCTGCATAAGAAGATCATCCCAGAAGATCGAACACACTGCCGGCAGAATGCCGGACGAAGCCTCACGGGTTATTCAGCGCGCTCCTAGGTCAAGCTCCCGCCGTTGCCGTCGCTGCAGGGGCTCTTGCGCCAGTCGGCGCCGCTTAGGTCCATCGTTCCTCAGCCACTCTCCTGATCAAGTCTCGCGAAGCTCTGCGGGAGAGTGCTTCGGCTCTCAGCTTGTCGAAGATCTCGCTGACCGTCGCGACCACGGAGGGCACCTCGGTGGTCTGGCCCTGGTCTGGTGACTCCATGTACACGATACCCGGCGTGCTGCTGACGCTCGCGATGGCGAAGCCTCCCAGCAGCCCGACATGGGCGCCCGCCTCGCCGGGGACGACCTGAATCGTGATCCTGGACCGGTCTGACATGCCCGCCAAATGCGCGAGCTGGTCACGCATGACCTTTCGGCCGCCGATGCAGCGATGCAGCACGCCTTCGTCGAGGATGACCCAGAGCGAAGGCGGCGTGGGCCGTTCGAATATTGCCTGCCGTTCCATTCGGGCATTGACCAGCTGGTCCAGCTCGTCTTGGCCGTCTGCTGAGCGCCACGCCTCAAATAACGCCCGTGCGTAATCGGCAGTCTGGACCAGGCCAGGCACGAGCAGCGGCTCCCACCAGCGTAATGAGATCGCCCGCCGCTCGGCCCTCAGCCACTCGGTGAACCATGACGGGTACCCGCCGTCCCACTGCCTGGTCAGCGCACAGATCCGCGCGAACAGCCCGCCCGCCGCTGGCAGCGCCTCGTCACAGCGCTGCGCGAAATCCTGCGCCGGCGGGCGGTCGCCCGTCTCCGCCTTGGCGACCTGCTCTCCGGAGTAGCCGACTCGCTGGCCTAGCTGCTCCTGGCTGAGCCCGGCCGCCATCCGCGCCCGCCGCAACTCGGCGCCGAAGAAATCCAGCGGCCCGGCACGGGGGTCAAGGTCGCGTACCAGCGGCATCCCAGCCTCGCTCTCCGACGTTCCTGACGCCCGTGCGTGACGTTCGGACAGGCTCTGACCACGCCATGTATTCACTAGAGATACTAAATGGGCCTGGCCAGGATAACCGCCAACGCAGTTCTGAGAGGGCGACGCTGTTCGATCGGGTGACGAGGTCGGCGATCCGGCCGGCTGGTGGCATGGTCGATACTGCAGGCATGAGTGAGTGGAAGATCCCGGCCGGGCTGCGGCTCGGCGGCAGCCTGCTCCCGCTGGTGGACAGGGCCCGCGTCTATTCATGCGGCATCACCCCGTACGACGTCACGCACCTCGGCCATGCCGCCACCTTCATCTGGGTCGATGTGCTGACCAGGGTCATGAGCTCGATGGGAGTCGATCCGCAGCTGTGCCGCAATGTCACCGACGTGGACGACGTGCTCCTGGCTGCCGCGGCGCGGGCCGGGTCGCACTTCGACTCCTTTGCGTCCGTGCAGCAGTTCCACTTCGACCAGGACATGATCGCCCTCAATGTGGCTGCACCGCAGTTCGCGCCGCGAGCCCGCCGCCACATCGACCAGGTC
>DAIRVB010000561.1:0-3434 GCA_036803065.1 Streptosporangiaceae bacterium | reverse complement strand
CCGACCAGGTCCATCCGGGTGCAGTGGCCGCAGTACTGCGGGCAGGTGGGCAGCACCTCGGCGAGCACCTTGGTCGGGTACCGGTGGGTGAGGCCCTCCACGGCCCACATCTCCGCCTCGTGCAGCGAGTCGCGGGACGCGTACGGATGGGACGGCCAGTCCGTGCGCCGGTCGCTGAACACCGGGATCATGTAGCGGCGCACCGGGTCGGCGTAGAAGGCCTCGGTGAAGCCCGGCTGGCCGGGCGCATCCGAGGCCGCCATCGTGTTGAGCATCTGGGGTGGCACCAGCATGGACATGGTGGCCCGCTCACGCTGGTCACGGTCGAGGTCGGCGAGGAAAGCCTCGTCCAGTCCGGCGCCGAGGACCTCGCGGAGCTGGCGCAGGTTCTTCACGCAATGCGCCCGCTGCCACTGGGCTGACTCCCACTCCGCGGTGGTGACCTCCGACCAGCCGGGGATGCGCCGCCAGTCCGGCTCCGTCAGCTCGACGCGCTGGTATGCATACGGCTGATCGACCACCGCGCTCACCTTCCCGTTCCTGCCCCCGATTTACCGGACGATAGCCTCCTATCCGGTACAGATTAAGAAGAAGCTAGTGTCAGAGTAGCCAATAACAGGAAAATCTGCTGGCTCGTGCTCCTGGCCACGACCGGGGTCTGGGCCACGGCTGGGTCTGGGCCACGGCCGGGTCCGGGCGATGCGCTGGGGAAGGATGCAGGCATGACTCGATCGACACCAGGCCACCAGGATCGGCGCGCTGGGTCCGCGCTGGGCTTGCACCGGGTGCTCGAGCCGACTGGGGTGCTGCCCCAGGCGGCCTGGCGGCTCGACCCTGACCCCGTCATCGGGCCCGATGAGGTGCGGATCCAGGTGGACCGGCTCAACCTGGACGCCGCGTCCTACCGCCAGCTCCGCGAGTCGTCCGGGGGGAGCGCCGAGGCGATGCGGGCCGCGGTCCTGGCGATCGTGGCCGGGCGCGGCAAGATGCAGAACCCGGTGACCGGGTCCGGCGGCATGCTCACCGGTGTCGTGGAGGAGGCCGGCCCGCAGTCGCCGCTCGGCCTGGCCGCAGGGGACCGGGTCGCCACCCTCGTCTCACTCAGCCTCACCCCGCTGGCCATCACCGACGGCCTGGCCGGCTGGGACGGCACGTCCGAGCAGGTGCCGTGCGCCGGGCACGCCATCCTGTTCGGGCGCTCGATCGCCACGGTGCTTCCTGATGACCTGCCCGGCCCGCTGGCCCTCGCCGTGCTGGACGTGTGCGGCGCCCCGGCGCTCACCTACCGGGTCGTGGCCGAGGTAGCCCGCCGCGCGGATGCAGACGCTGGCACCGCCCGCCCCAACGCGGGCCGACCCAGCGCCGGCCGCCCCAACGCCAGCCGCCCCAGCGCGGCCCGGCCGGTCGTGGCGATCCTCGGGGCGGCCGGCAAGAGCGGCTCGCTGTCCGCCGCCGCAGCCCGGCGGGCCGGGGCACGGAACGTCATCGGGGTGGTGCCGACGGAGGCTGAGGAAGCCTTGCTGCGGCGCAGCGGGCTCGCGGACCAGGTCGTGATCGCCGACGCACGGGACCCGCTGGCGCTGTCCGGCGCGGTCGCCGGCGCGGGCGGCCCGGCCGACGTGACCGTGGTCTGCGTGGACGTGCCGGGCTGTGAAGGCGGCGCGGTGCTCGCCACGGCCCAGGGCGGCACGGTGATCTTCTTCTCGATGGCGACCTCGTTCACCGCTGCGGCGCTCGGCGCCGAGGGGGTGGCCGCCGACGTGACCATGCTGATCGGCAACGGGTACGTCCCCGGGCATGCCCAGATGGCCCTCGGCCTGATCCGGGCCGAGCCTGCGGTCCGCGCCATCTTCGAGGGCCGGACCGGGACAACGCAGTCCGTTGTGGCCGTATAGCGCACGCAACGCAGCGCGCAGATGAGAGAGGACGCGTGATGGAGCCGAAGCTCGGACTCGATCCGGCCGTCGTCCGCGAAGCCCGTGAACTGGCCCGAGCGGCCGGACAGCCGATTGTCGAGCTGGCCAGGACGCACACGACGGTTTCTGTCGAGCGCGCCGTGCTGCGCCTCGCAGGCCTGGGCGGCGCTGATGGGGACGGCATGCCGTGGGTGAACCGGCTGGTCGATGCCGTGCGGGAGAGCGTGGGGCTGGAGCACGGGATCGCGCTGCCGGCCTGGGACGCACTGCTCGCCGGGGGGTACCCCGACCTGGCCTCGCTGGCCAGGGACGCGGCGACGGGCGCCGTGAAGTTCCGGCTGCCCGAGGGCGGCGACGCCGCGGCGGCCCGGGCGGCGGCCAGCGCGGCCCTCGGCCGGGGCATCGCCGTGATCGACGCCCGGCGGGCGGAGCGGGATGCGATGATCCGTGACACCGCCGACCCGCCCAAGCCGTGGATCTACCTGATCGTGGCGACCGGGGACATCTACGAGGACATCCCGCAGGCTCAGGCCGCCGCACGGGAGGGCGCCGACATCATCGCGGTGATCCGGTCCACCGGCCAGTCGCTGCTCGACTACGTGCCTGAGGGCGCGACCCGGGAAGGTTACGCGGGCACGTACGCGACCAGGGAGAACTTCCGGCTGATGCGGGCCGCGCTGGACGATGTCTCCCGCGAGCTGGGCCGGTACGTGCGGCTGACCAACTACGCGTCAGGCCTGTGCATGCCGGAGATCGCCGCGCTCGCCGGGCTTGAGCGCCTGGACATGATGCTGAACGACTGCATGTACGGGATCATCTTCCGCGACATCAACCCCCGGCGCACGTTCATCGACCAGCGGTTCTCCCGCCAGGTGCACGCCCGGGCCGGGATCGTCATCAACACCGGCGAGGACAACTACCTGACCACGGCCGACGCGGTGGACGCCGCGCACACCGTGGTGGTCAGCCAGCTCCTGAACGAGTTCTTCGGCCAGGAGGCCGGGCTGGCCGATACCCAGCTGGGCCTCGGCCACGCGTTCGAGATCAACCCCGAGGTGCCGGACTCGTTCGTGCTGGAACTCGCGCACGCCCAGCTGGTCCGCGAGCTTTTCCCCAACGCACCCCTGAAGTACATGCCGCCGACCAAGCACATGACCGGGAACGTGTTCGCCGGGTACCTGCTGGACGCGTTCTTCAACTTGGCCGGGGTGATGACCGACCAGTCGATCCTGCTCATCGGCATGATGACCGAGGGCATCCACACCCCGTTCCTTTCCGACCGTGACCTGGCGCTGGAGAACGTCCGGTACGTGGCACGGGCCGCGGCCACGCTGGGCGAGAACTTCCGGCCGCCGCCGGGGGGACTGGTCGAGCGGCGCGCGCACCAGGTGCTCACCGAGGCGGTGGGCCTGCTGCGCCGCATCGGCCGCGACGGGCTGCTCAGCGCGATCGCAGATGGCACGTTCGGCATCACCCGCCGCCCCGCCGACGGCGGGCGCGGGCTGGACGGCGTGATCG
>DAIRVB010000560.1:0-3436 GCA_036803065.1 Streptosporangiaceae bacterium | reverse complement strand
CCTAGCGTCCTGATCGTCAGATCCAGGCCGTCACCGCCCATCAGCACCCCTTCGAATCAGCGGGATATCTGCCTCGGCGGTGAGGCCGCGGAACTATCCTGGCCCACCGGAGCGCGGCACGACTAGCCCTGACTCGTAGGCGGTGACGACTGCTTGCGTCCGGTCGCGCAACCCCAGCTTGCTCAGCACCCGGCTCACATGCGACTTCACGGTCTCCTCGGTGACCACCAGGCGGGCCGCTATCTCGGGGTTGGACAGGCCCTCGGCGACCAGCCGGAGCACCTGGGTCTCGCGTGGCGTGAGCGCTGCCAGCGCCGTTACCGGCGGCGCATCCGGTTTCGGGCGCAGCTGGGCGAACTCACTGATCAGGCGGCGGGTGACGGTCGGCGCGAGCAGCGCCTCGCCGGCCGCGATGACCCGTACCGCGTCGAAGAGCCGCTCGGCGGTGACGTCTTTGAGCAGGAAGCCGCTGGCTCCGGCGCACAGCGCGTCGTAGACGTACTCGTCCAGGTCGAAGGTCGTCAGGATGAGGACGCGCGGCCCATTGAACCCGGAGTCCCCGGCGGAGCCGCAGAGCTGCTTGGTGGCCTCGATGCCATCCATGCCCGGCATGCGGACGTCCATGAGGACCACGTCCGGGCGCAGTTCCCGGCAGATCGCCACCGCCTCGGCCCCGTCGCAGGCTGTGCCGAGGACCGTGAAGTCTGGCTGCGTGCCCAGCAGCCCGGCGAATCCGGCGCGCACCACCTGATGATCGTCGGCGACGATGATCCGGACCGCGGGTGGCGTGCTGCTCATCCCGCCGTTTCCCCCTTTCCGGGCAGGCTGGCCACGACGAGGAAGCCGCCGCCGCCGGCCGGCGGCGTGGGCGGCGGCGTGGGTGGCGGGCCTGGTCCGTTGTCGCGGATGCGCAGCCGCAGGGCGTCGTCGGCGTAGGCCAGTTCCACGTCGACGGCGGCGCCCGGCGCGTGCCGCCGGACGTTGGTCAGCGCTTCCTGGACGATGCGGTAGGCGGCGAGCTCGACACCGGGATCGAGGGTGGCCGGTGGCCCACGGAGGATGAGGCGGGTGCCCGTTCCTGACGCGTCCCGGGCCGCGTCGAGCAACTCGTTGAGTTGCCGCAGGCCCGGCTGAGGCTGCCGGTCCGCACCCTGCTGGCCTGGGATGGCGGCCCGGGCGTCCTCGCGCAGCACGCCGAGCAGCCGCCGCATCTCGGTCAGCGCGGCCCGCGCGGTGTCGCCGATCGCCAGCAGCCGCTGGGCCCCGGCGGCCGGCATGCCGGGAGTGGTCAGCCGGGCCGTCTCCGCCTGCACCGCGACCATGGAGATGTGGTGGGCGACGATATCGTGCAGTTCACGGGAGATGCGGGCCCGCTCCCCGCGCGCCGTGTGCTCGAGCAGATCGCCAGCGATGACCTGCCGGGCCGCGCTGTGCGTCAGGGCGTCGCTGCGCGCCCGCCACGCGACTGCGGCCCAGGCTGCGACCGGAGCCAGGGAGGCCAGCAGCACGGTGAGAACCCATCCCCGGGATCCCCGGGGGGCGGCGAGCGCCAGCACCAGGAACGGCATGGCGAGGACTGCGGCCAGAAGCTGCGAGCCCCCGCGCTTCGAATCACTGCGGCCGAGCCGGTACAGGGCGATCAGCACCGCACCCAGGCCCGCAACGGTCAGCGTCTGGAAGAGCGTGAGCGACAGCACGCTCGCCGCGCAGACGGCCACGGCCGCCGCGGCCGGGCGCAGGAAAGCCAGCGGCAGCGTGGTAGACAGGCAGAGCAGGCCCAGCGCCAGCGCCGATTGCGTGCTCACGCCAGCGCTCGCGGTATGCGCGACGTGCGTGCCTACGCCAGCGATCGTGGTCCTCGCTACTTGACCGGTTGCCTTGAGCGGCCCGATCGACCCGGGCTCCAGCGCGAGCCGCGCCATCAGCTCGGCCAGCGCGAGCAGCGCCAGCAGCGTCCCGGCGGCAGGCGCTTGCCGGGCCGCGGCGATCCGCCGTCCCCAATCGGCCCAGCCAGCGCGCCGGTCACCCACAAGGCTCACGTAGCTCATTGTCGCTGCTGGTGGGCGTGCTGGCGTCCCCCGGGCCGGGAATGTCGCTGTCCCCCACAGGAGTGAGACCGGGGGCGGATGCCCCCGCTGCCAGCGGTGGTGAAGACGGCGGGAAGCGACCACCTGCACCGTTATGGTATCATGCTGGTATGGCTATGACACTTCGTTTGCCGCCTGAGGTGGAGGATCAGCTCAAGCAGGTAGCTGAAATCGAGCATCGCAGCGTGCAGCAGACGGTTCTGGTCGCGATCGAAGAGTACCTTTCGATGCGCGAGACCGCCGAGATTCTCGCCGACCCGGCCGCGCTCAGGGGCCTGGCGGAAGCCCGCGAGTCCGAGCAGGCTGGCGACGTAGTCTACGGAGCCGAAGCCGCGCGTGCACTGCTCGCTGAGCGCAAGCGGTGAGTGCCGAGCCTTATGAGCTCGGACTGACCCGCCCAGCCCGGCGCGCGATCTCCGAAGTGCTTCCGGAGGACGTGGCCGCCGCGGCCGTCGAATTCATCACCGGCCCGCTCCTGGAGGCGCCATACCGGGTCGGCAAGCCACTCCGGGACAAGCTAGCCGGCTCCCACAGCGCACGGCTCGGTACCCAGTGGCGCATCCTGTACCGGATCGACGAATCAAAGCGCGTTGTGGTCGTGCAGGACATACAACATCGCTCGAATGCTTACCGCCGGCGGTAGGGATCAAGGTCAGATGCTCGACGGGCGAGCTAAAGGCCATGCCTTGGACGGCTGCGTCGGAATGCCGCCATTTTGTCGCTGCTGGCGGGCGCGTTGGCGTCCCCGAGGCCAGGAATCCCGCTGTCCCCCACGGGAGTGAGGCCCGGGGTGGATGTCCCCGCTGCCAGCGGTGGTGAAGACGGCTCCCTGGCGTGACGACCGCGACCGGTCCTTGTCCCTAGCCTGCCAGGCATGGAAGCAACGATCGAAGTGACCGGCCTGCACAAGCGGTTCGGGCCAACCGCGGCCCTGGATGGGATGTCGTTCACGGTCATGCCGGGTCAGGTGACCGGGTTTGTCGGCCCGAACGGCGCGGGGAAGTCGACGACGATGCGGGTGATCCTGGGCCTGGACGCCGCTGATGAGGGCAGTGCGCTGGTCGGCGGGCGGCCGTACCGGAGCCTGCGGCACCCGCTGAGCCACGTGGGCGCGCTGCTGGACGCGGCCGCGCTGCAGCCCAGCCGCAGCGCGCGCAACCATCTGCTGTGGCTGGCCCATTCCCAGGGGCTGACCGCCAAGCGGGTCGATCAGGTGATCGAGCAGGCGGGCCTGCAAACGGCGGTCCGCCGGAAGGCGGGCGGCTACTCCCTGGGCATGCGGCAGCGGCTCGGAATCGCCGCCGCGCTGCTCGGCGACCCGCCGGTGCTGATGCTGGATGAGCCGTTCA
>DAIRVB010000559.1:0-3463 GCA_036803065.1 Streptosporangiaceae bacterium | reverse complement strand
GCGCACCTGCCGGGCACCGGCCAGCGTGACCAGACCCGCTTCGCGGAGCACCGCCGGCTGACGGGGCTGGGGACGCCCCACCCACTGAAGCTTCGACGCCGGGTGAGCCCGCTATCGCAGGACGGCCGGCGGGGTTACAGCCGGTTCTGCGTGTAGGACATAGTCAGTAAGCCGCTTACCCAGCATGACGGTGACCCGGTACTCGCCGTGCTCGACCGCTAGCCCGTGCCGGTCTGGCGACGGGCTGACCTGCCAGGCGTGCAGGTCCACGAGCCGGGTGGCGAAGTTCTGCACGCGCCGGGCACGTTCAGCGGGGTCCCGGTACCAGCTGTTGTCATCATTCAGTTCCAGCGCAAGCTCGAAAGCGAGGTCCTCGCAGTCCCTCAGCCTGGCCAGGTTGCGCTCGATGCTGATGAGGACCGGCGCCAGGGCGAGGTCGGCGGCTGAGTGCGGATGGGGAGTGGACATCGGTATCAGGTGCCTCCCGCGTGGAGAAGTAGGACTAATCCGATCATGCCCATGTCGCGGCCTGGGCGGCAGGGACCATCGTCTCGCCCGGGGCGCCGAACGTCCCGGCGGCAGCGCGGGCCGCCCGGGCCTGGCGCGGCCGGGCTGGTGCCCAGCCGGTTGTGGGAGGATTTTCGCGGGGGCCGTGATCCTGATACCTAACCCGGGGGACGAGTGCCGATCACCGACGAGAAGATCAGTGATTTCCTGGACCGGCTCGCCGATCGCGTGCCTGCCCCCGGCGGGGGGGCGGTTGCGGCCTTGCACGCCGCACAGGGTGCTGCCCTGCTCGGCATGGTCGCCCGCTACACGACCGGTGAGAGGTACGCCGGGCATCAGGTGATGATCGGCCGCATCATCACCGAGGTCGACGAACTGCGCGGTATCGCGCTGCGGCTCGCCGAGGCGGACGCGGACGCCTTCACGGCCGTGGCCGACGCCTACCAGCTTCCCAAGTCCACCGGCGAGGAGCGGGCCGCCCGCTCGGCGGCCGTTGCCCAGGCGCTGGTCAACGCGGCCTGGCCACCAGCCCAGGTCATCGGGGTCGCCGGGATGGTGGTGGATCTCGCCGAGGCACTGGTGGGGATCGGTAACCCCAACGTCATCAGCGATATCGCCGCCGCTGCCGAGGCGGCCCGCGCCGCGGCGGCCACCGCCCGGGTGAACGTCGAGATCAACCTCGCCGGCATCGTCGACGAGCAGGCCAGCCTGGAGATGATCGCGGAGACAGGCAAGGCCGACGACATCATCGCCCGGGCCGAGCAGGTCACTGCGGCCGTCCGCGAGCAGATCCGCGCCTGAAGCACGACCACCAGAGCCGGACGGCACTGAAGGCCAGGCACGGCACCCGGCGGATCCGCGTGCGGCGGCCGCCGGATGCCGTGCCCGGTGACTAGCCGATGATCCGTTGGTAGCTGGTGGTCACGTTGGATGAGGCGACGGTCCCGGCGGGCGGGAACGTCGGCGAGTCATAGGCGATGAAGGCAACCAGGCTGGTGCCGCTGTAGCCCGGCGAGAACGTCGTCGAGCAGGTGGTACCGACCCCGCACGCGGCCACCAGGACACCGGTGTTGGCGTTGAAGATGTCGATGTAATACGGCGTGGGCCCGACATTGCCGTTGGCGGTGGCCGTGGCGATGACGTTGCCGAAGCTGGCGGACGGTGCGCTCAGCGAGACCCGCCAGCCGGTGTTCGACCAGGTGACGAAGTTGATCAGGGATGTCTTCTGGATGCCGGATGGCGGGTAGGCCGCGCTGAAGTACGACAGGTACGCGACGAACTCGTGGGTGGTCGCGGCGTTCTCGCTGACCGTGGCGCTGCACGAGGTTCCCGACCCGCAGACGCCGACCCGGGTCTGGGTCGTGGCGTCGTAGATCTCGGTCCAGAAGGGCGACGGCCCGATGTTCGTGCTGGTGGTCGCGGTCAGCGTGGTCGCGGCGCCGATCGGCACGGTGGTCGGGCCGGCCGACAGGGACAGGTTGACACCCTGCCAGACCACGCCGACAGCGCCGGACGTTGCCTGCACGCTGCCGGGCGGGTAGCTGGCTGAGGGGTCGGACACGACGGCCACGTAGTAGTGCGTGGCCGGCGTCTGCTGGGTGACGGGAACGGCGCAGGTCGTGCCCGTTGCGCAGGTGACGACGTAAGCGCTCGCTGTCTCGTCGTAGATACGCAGGTAGTACGGGGTCGGGCCGACGTCAGTGTTGGCGGTGGCGGTCAGTGTCGAGTACTGCGTTGGCCACAGCCAGTTAGCGCTGTCGGTCAGCGACACCGTCCACGCCGCCAGCCGCCTGGTCACGGCGGCCCGGTGCAGCTTGGCGGGGATCGCCGCGCCGAGCCCGGCACCCGGAGAAATAGTCGCCGGCCGTGTGGGCACCCGTTTCCCGGCGTGCGTGGCCGCCCCTGTGGTGGTCGGCGCAGTGGCGGCGGCCTGGTTGGCCGCCGCGGGTGCCGGCGCTGAGCTGGCCGCGGCGGACATAGCCCCCGCGGCGAGCAGGCCTGGCACGGCGAACGCGGCCAGGGCGAGCCTCGCATGCCGGCCATGAAGAACACTCTTGAGACGCATCTTTCCCCCCGTAGGACGCGCACCCGGTGATTCCGCTTCCGTAGCGGCCTCACGGACCGTCCGTCAGGCCCGGGTGCACTCAATAAGAGGGCGGCGCCTGCTCCCAGATACACCCGGCACGCTGGCCACCCGCCGAACTGGCGCCCCAGCAGGCCCGCGCGCACCCGGTCAGGCGGGGGACGGAGGGTGGCCGCGTCGCTGGGCCACCTGCAGAACGGTGCCCCAGTGACGGCGCAGCCGCCCGTCGGGCCGCTCCGCTAGGCGGCGGCGGATTTCGCCGAACAGGCGGTCACGTTTCCAGCTATCCATGGCTATGTGACCGGAAAACGTGCTGAGCAGGCGGATGTACTCGTCGGCGGTGTACCTGAGTTGCCAGTCGAAGTGGCGCACCGTGACGTCCTCGAAGAGGCCGCTGCCCTCGATCTCGGCCTGGTCGACGGGCAGCTCGCCTGGCTTGGGCCAGGTCGCGCCCGGCGGGATCCCTTCGCCGATCTCGTCATAGACGTCCTGGATGTCACGGAAGAATGTATCCCCGCCGACTGGGAACACGTGCGTGGCACTCCAGACGGCGAGGTGGCCGCCGGGGCGCAGCAGTTCCCAGGCCCGCCGGTACTTCACGGCCGGATCGATCCAGTGCCACGCTGTCGCGGCGAATACGAGGTCGAAAGCAGTTCCGGACGGCGGCCGCCAGGTCTCGAAGTCAGCCTCGAATACGCTCACGCCAGGGAATTCCGCGAGGTTGCGCCGACCCGCCGCGGCAAGCTGAGCCCCGATCTCAACGCAGATGATCCGGAATCCACGCCGGGCCAGAGGGGCGGTTGCCTTGCCGGTAGCGCATCCGATCTCCAGGAGCCGATCACCTGATCCGAGATCCGCCAAGCGCACCAAGTC
>DAIRVB010000558.1:0-3477 GCA_036803065.1 Streptosporangiaceae bacterium | reverse complement strand
GCCCCCGCTCGGGGGTGAACTTCACGGCGTTCGAGAGCAGGTTGTCGAGTAGCTGGGCAATGCGGCCACCGTCACCGGGCACCACAGGAACAGGCCCGGCGCAGAAGGCAAGCGTGATGTGCTTGCGCTCGGCCGCTGGCCGGGCCGCTTCGAGCGCATGCCCGGCCAGCTCGGCGAGGTCCGCTTGCCCCGGCTCGATCTTCAGCTTCCCGGCCTGCAGGCCGGCCAGGAAGAGGAGGTCCCCGACCAGCCGCAACAGGCGCGTAGCGTTGCGGTGAATGATAACGGTGAACGCGCGTTGTTCCTCGGTCAGATCCGGGTCATCCAGCAACTCCAGGTACCCGATGATCGAAGTGAGCGGCGTCCGCAGCTCGTGCGAGACGAGGGCGATGAACTCGTCCTTCATGCGGTCGAGTTCACGCAGCCGCTCGTTCTGCGCGGTCAGCTGTTCCTGCTGTGCCTGTGACTCCGCGTATAGCTCTGTGTTGGTGATCGCCCGGCCGGCGTTGGCGGCGAGTAGCCGCGCCAGCGCCTCATCCTCGCTGTCGAAGCCGCCTTCCTTGCCGGTCAGGTAGAGCGCTCCGCGCGCCGATGCGCCAATCGTGACCGGCACGCCCAGGAAGCTGCCCAAAGGCGGGTGCCCCGGCGCGAAGGCCGTGGCCTCGGGGTGGTCGCTGAGCTGGTCCAGCCTGACCGGGGCCGCCGAGTTTGCCACCATTCCCAGGAGCCCCCTACCTTGCGGGAGCTCGCCGAACCGCGCCCGGGTCGGGCCGTCCATACCCGACGTGGCCAGGTGCGCGAAGCCGCTTCCAGCTGCGGTCCTCAGCCCGAACGCCGCGCAGCGCGCCCCCACCACCTGCCGTGCGGCGTCGCTGATCGCCTGCAGCAGTTCGTCGAGGGTCAGGCCCCTGATCCGCGACGTGACGCTGGCGAGCAGACGGAGACGCTCCGCGCTGGCCTGTGCCTGGGCAGCCGCTTTCTCTGCTCGCTCGTGGGAACGGACAACCTCCGCTACGAGGCGGACGTCCTGCCGGTGAACCAGGTAGACGCGGAGGAACAGGATGATGGCGGCGCGCCAGCAGGAAGGCCTGGACCAGCGCCCGTTGCCGGCCCGGAACGACGGCCAGCAGCATGATCAGCCCGAGGACCGCGGCCGCCGGGGGGAGGGCATGCGGGCCGCCGTGCTTATCAGTGAGAGGCAGGGATGTAGCTGCATCGGGATGGCTCGCGCGAACCACTCCGGAGGCGCCCAGGCCAAACAGGCCAAGTGTCCAGAGCGGGGCCGCCCAGTGGGCTATCCCGGGTCGGCTTCCAACGGAAGGGTGCCCACCGACGAGCGCGGCCAGCGCCATGAGGCAGAAGGCCACCGTGAACACCCGGACCCAGGGACGGATGTCACGCAGGCTCTCGTACAGGCCCGCGAGCTGGATCGCGTTGGCCGCCAGGACCAGGTACAGGGCGGGATAGAGTTCCGTGAGCAGATCGCCGGTCTGGCCGCCCGGTGCGGGGATGAAGAACCCGGACCGGATGGTGGCGAGGACGAGCAGGATGACCGGAATGGCGTCCAGCAGAAAGATCCCGTAGACCGCAGCCCGAGGCAGGCGGCGGAGCATCGACGCGACGCCGAGCACCGGGAATGCCAGCCAGAAAATACCCGCCACGCCGTTCAGATCACCGTCGGCCTGGATATCCAGCAGGATGGCGCCGGCCAGCCAGCAGCCGGCCGCCGCCGTGTAGAGCCGCCACGACGCCGAGAATCGAGTCGCGCTGAGCGCGGCGGCGAGCGTCCCGCTGAGCGCCGTTAGGCCGCCGAGCGTCCAGCCCGCGCTGGCCGCCCACATCGCTACGTCGCCGTGGGCCGCCATCTCGGCGAATACCGCGCCGAGCGTGAGCAAGCCGAGCGGCACCGATCCGGCGACCAGCACCCGGACCGTCGCTGACATGTTGGCCCAGCCGGGGATGAGGGCTGCGTTCGGGCGAAGCGGTGCCTGACTTCGCATCTGGGCCTCCCCACGGGTTACCGAGAGTCGAGCATGGCTGCCGTCAGCGGCATGATCGCCGAAGTGCCACTGCGCCCTTAGCTCACCGGTGACTCCCTCCGCGTTAACGCCCCATCTCACCGCGTGTCACTACCAAACGGGTTGGAGTCACTACACATAGTAATCGATCAGCCCAAGGCGCGCGGCGGCCCGTTCCGGGTGCTGGCGGAATCATCCTGGGCGGCGGGGGGTTGGCAGGGACATGACATCAGGGCATCAGATCACGATCACCCCCACCCGGCAGCATGTCGAGGTCACCCTCAACGGGGAGAAGCTGGCCGAATCCGACCGCGCCGTCCTCCTAGATGAGACGGGCCTGCCGACGCGCTACTACCTGCCTCGCGAGGACGTGCGGACCGAGTTGCTCAAGCCCACCAGCAGCCAGACCACCTGCCCGTTCAAGGGCCAGGCCGCGTACTGGTCGGCGGAGGTCGGCGGGGAGGTCTACGAGGACCTCGTGTGGAGCTATGAGACGCCGATTCCCCAGTCCGCCGGCATCGCGGGCCTCATGTGCTTCTACCCTGACCGGGTCGACCTCACGGTCGATGGCGAGCGTCCCGCGGGCTAAGAGCTGGCGGCGCCCACGTCGGCGCGCTCCCGGGCGAGGCGTTCGGCTCGTTCCTTGATCCCGCGGAGCATCCTGCGCTCCATGACCAGGCTGCCCGGCTCCATGAACAGCATGGTGAACAGCCGGCTGGGCCTGGATGCGCCAGGCATGGCGATCCGATTGCGGCTCACCAGCCTGGTCGTCCCATCCTCGGGGAACAGCGCGAAGATCCACACCCAGTTGCCGTCTTCGACGCGGATCGTGAGCACCCGCTCGGGATCAAAGACCTCGACCCGCATCTTCGGGCCGTTGCCGAGCGGCAACTCGTCGCCCACTTTCACGTCCTGGAACTGCGGCAGGATCTCATCGGCGCTGTGCATGCCGAGGCCGAAGATGTTCTCGATCCAGTCGTAGGTGTAGGCGCCGCCCCGGCCGCTTCCCATCTGGACGAGCCACGGCCATACCGCCCCAGGCGGCGCATTCACCGTGATCGCGCGGGTCGAGACGATGTCGGGGCCCCGTAGCAGCTCATCGCCGGGGAGTTCGCGGGTGACCTCCTCGGGCCGCGCCCCCCACGTCAGGCAGCGGCGCCGGAAGAGCAGTGGGTAGCTGAGGGCGGCCGCCCCGGCCGCGGCGCCCGCGCCGACGAGGATCCTCATGGGCTCAGCTTTCATTGGGCATCCTTCCCCGGGGCCGTGGCCCGCCGCTCCCGATCGGGGCTAGGGCCAGCGCTTCCGGCACGCAGTCTCCGATGCCGCCGGGCGGCATCACCCGCCCGGCGGCATCAGCCGCTGAGACCGGAACGGCGAGCGGCCGCGCTGCTGTCGCCACCACCATCGCCTCGTCCCTAGCAGCTGATCGTCGGCTGGTACGAGCCGACAACAACACACT
>DAIRVB010000557.1:0-3481 GCA_036803065.1 Streptosporangiaceae bacterium | reverse complement strand
GCCGGCCGCCGCGTGAGGCGGTCATCCAGGACGTGGAGATCCCGGTTGGCCGCGGCGCCGAATTCCTCCGGTTCTTCGCGGCGGACGTGGGCATGAGCCCCGTCTGGCTGTGCCCGCTGCGGCTGCGCGGCGCGCAGACGTGGCCGCTGTACCCGATGAAGCCGGGCGAGGTATACGTGAACTTTGGCTTCTGGGGAACCGTGCCGCTTCCCCCCGGCCGCGCCGACGGTTACCACAACCGCCTCATCGAGGAGCAGGTCGCGGCGCTTGGCGGGCAGAAGGGCCTCTACTCGACATCGTTCTATTCCGAGGATCAGTTCTGGGCGCGCTACAACGGGCCGGCCTACGCCGCGCTCAAGCGCGAGTATGACGGTGATGGACGGCTGGCCGGGCTGTACGACAAGTGCGTGCGCGGACAGTGAGCAGGAGGGAGGACAGGATGGCACTGGCTGAAGCATTCGAGAGGGTGGCGGGGCCCGACGCTCCGGTGGAGTTCCGGGCCTACGACGGGAGCGTGGCAGGCACCGGTGACGCGCCGATCCGGGTCATGATCAAGTCCCCGGTCGCGGTGGCCTACCTGGCGCAGGCGCCCGGCACGCTCGGGCTGGCCCGCGCCTACGTGTCAGGCCATCTCGACGTCGAGGGTGACATGTACACCGCCCTGGCCCGGATGGTCGCGGCGCAGCAGATACAGATGGATTTTTCCGAACGGCTCCGACTGCTGCGTGAGCTCGGCGGGCCGAAGACGCTGCTGCCGCGGGTTCCCCCGCCCCCGCAAGAGGTGAAGGTGAGCCGCCGCTGGCTGGCCGGGCGGCGGCATTCCAAGAACCGTGATTCCAGCGCGATCTCGCACCACTACGACGTGTCCAACACGTTCTACGAGTGGGTGCTGGGGCCATCCATGGCCTACACCTGTGCCGTTTACCCGAGTGCGGACGCCTCTCTGGAAGAGGCGCAGACCTACAAGCACGACCTGATCGCCAAGAAACTGGGCCTGCGGTCCGGGATGCGGCTGCTCGACGTGGGCTGTGGCTGGGGTGGCATGGTGCGGCACGCGGCCCGGGAGTACGGGGTGAAGGCGATCGGCGTGACGCTGTCCGCGCAGCAGGCCGCCTGGGCGCAGAAGGCCATCGAGGACCAGGGCCTGTCCGGCCTGGCCGAGGTGCGCCACCTCGACTACCGGGACGTGCCGGAGACCGGGTTCGACGCAGTGAGCTCGATCGGGCTGACCGAGCACATCGGCAAGGCGCAACTGCCCGGGTACTTCTCGTTCCTGCAGGGCAAGCTCAGGCCCGAGGGCAGGCTGCTCAATCACTGCATCACGCGGCCGGACAACACCCAGCCGGCCAGGCAGGCGGGCGGGTTCATCAACCGGTACGTCTTCCCCGACGGTGAGCTGGAGGGGCCTGGCTACCTGGTCTCGCTCATGAACGACGCCGGGTTCGAGGTGCGCCACGAGGAGAACTTGCGCGAGCACTATGCCCTGACGCTGGCCGGCTGGTGCGCGAATTTGGACGCGCACTGGGATGAGGCCGTGGCCGAGGTAGGCGACGGCACGGCGCGGGTGTGGCGGCTGTACATGGCGGGCTCGCGGCTCGGCTTCGAGCGCAACGCCGTCCAGTTGCACCAGATCCTGGGGGTCAAGCTGGGCGTGGACGGCGAGTCGGGTATGCCGCTGCGTCCGGACTGGGAAGCGACCGCGACGGACCGCGCTCTCGCCTGAGCCAGGCCGCCGGGACTCGCGCGCGCCCGGCCGCGGGAACTGCCGGGCGCTGGGCGCGGCCGGACTCGCGTGCGCCCGGCCGCGGGAACAGCCGGGCGCTGGGCGCGGCGGCGACTCAGTAGCCGGGCGTCGTGGGCAGCCGGGACCAATTGCCGGGCGTGAGGCGCTGGTAATTCTCGGCGACGGTGAAGGCGAGGTCCAGGGACTGGCCGCGGTTGAGCCGCGGGTCAACGGCGGTCTCGTACCGCCGGTGCAGGTCGTCTTCGATGAGGTTGTGGCTGCCGCCGACGCACTCGGTGACGTTGTCCCCGGTGAACTCGATATGAATGCCACCGGGGTGGGTGCCGAGGCTCCGGTGCACCTCGAAGAATCCCTGGACCTCGTCGAGCACGTCGTCGAACCGGCGTGTCTTGTGCCCGCTCGGCGTCTCGAACGTGTTGCCGTGCATGGGATCGCTGATCCAGCAGACCGTCGCGTCATGCTCCGCGACCGCCCTGACCAGCGGTGGCAGGGCCTCGCGTATCCGGCCAGCGCCCATCCGGGTGATGAAGGTGAGCCGTCCGGGCTCATTGTCCGGGTTGAGCATGTCGATCAGTGCGTGGACCATCTCGGGCGTGGTCTTGGGCCCGAGCTTCACGCCCACCGGGTTACGGATGCCCGCCGCGAATTCGACGTGGGCGCCGCCTAGGTCGCGGGTCCGCTCGCCGATCCACAGGAAGTGACCCGAAAGGTCATAGGGCCGTCCGGACCGTGAGTCGGCCCTGGTCAGCGCCTGCTCGTAGTCCAGGATCAGCGCTTCATGGCTGGAGAACAGCTCCACTGTGTGCAACTCGTCCGGATCGCTGCCCCAGGCCCGCATGAAGCCCAGCGCCCGGTCGATGCCCTGAGCGAGCTGGTCGTACCGCTGGCCGGACGGGCTTTCCTTGACGAAGTCCTGATTCCACGCGTGCATCTGGTGCAGGTCGGCATAGCCCCCGGTAGTGAACCCGCGGAGCAGATTGAGGGTGACCGCCGAGCTGTGGTACGCGCGCAACAGCCGGGCGGGGTCAGGTGTCCGGGACTCGGTGGTGAATTCCAGGCCATTGATGGCATCGCCACGGTAGGAGGGAAGCTCAACGCCGTCGCGCGTCTGTGTCCCCTTTGACCGTGGCTTGGCGAACTGGCCAGCCAGCCTGCCGATCTTGACGACGGGAACGCCCGCCCCGTAGGTGAGCACAACGGCCATCTGCAGCAGGGTCTGCAGCTTGGCGCGGACAGTATGCGGATTGGCGCCCGAGAACATCTCCGCGCAGTCGCCGCCCTGCAGCACGAACGCCTCGCCGCGCGCCACGGCGGCGAGCCTTTCCTTGAGCGTGTCGCATTCATCGGCGGACACCAGCGGGGGGAGCCCGGCGAGTTCGGCCGTAACGGCCTGCGCCTGCGCCGGATCGGGCCATTCCGGCTGTTGCACGATGGGCCGCCCACGCCACGCGTCCAGGGCAGCCGTTCCGGTCAGTCCCACTGTCATCGCCCCCACTGTCATCGCCCGATCCAGTTCGGCTGAGGGCACGGTTCCCGGCCGTGGGCAGCGTACGTGATCATGACGAGAAATCCCCCTGGCTACGGTGTACGGCGCTGTGCACTGGCCAGCCCACGATAGCCGAGAACGCCTGCTGGCAAGCGTCCATTGCGGTGAGACGGGTCGGCCGTGCGCCCCGGTGCGGCCGGGGAACAGCGGGGCTCTGTGCCCGTTGCTGGTGGGCTCAGGCGACAATGGCG
>DAIRVB010000556.1:0-3482 GCA_036803065.1 Streptosporangiaceae bacterium | reverse complement strand
GGACACATAGCCCCAGCAATCTTCCGTAGTAATGGGAAAGGGGCCGGCTGGTGATCAGGTAGCGAAGCCGGTGGCCCGGTCACCTCCTGCTCAGCCCGCGCCTGTCCGTGCGCCTCTGGACGGGGCCGGCAGCTCTGCGAACGCGCCGCTCATGACCGGCCTGTGGTGGCGTCGAGGAGGACGGCGAGGGCCCGCCGGTAGCGGATCACAGTATCGGCCAGCATCCGCCGGGACTCGCCCGGCGGGTACAGGTCGGCCGTCTCGATGAGGAGATCACGAGCGGCCTGGGCCGCCGCGCCGGATGGGGCTGGGAGAACATCCACGACCGGCTGCGGCATCACCGGCCGCCGCCCAGCGCTGCGCGCAGTTCCCCGATGTCACCTGTGATGACCGTATGCGGGTGAGTGTCTAAGGTCCGGGCGCGGGCGACGTACCGGGGGGTGCGGTCCCCGATGATCTCCCGCCAGATCCGGTGCTGGGGGAAGTCCTGCTGCACGCCCGCCATCTCGGCCGGCTCGGGGGCGGGGGGTCTGGGCGTACACGATGATGGGTCCACGGGTCCCTCTCGCTACGGCTAGGGATTCGAGGGCCTGCCTCGCGCCTTGACTCGCGGGCAGGCCCGCTCCAGTTGAGGGTGATCACCGTAGAACGCTCCGCCGGCCACCGGTAAACGGAACGTTGACCAGCCGGAGACCTCAGTGCGGGACGCCCATCCTCGCCGCCATGCCGCGCAGTTCCCGCCCGCCCGCCGCCGCGATCTCCCGGGCCAGCAGATAGGTCACGGTTTCCCGCGCCTGCGGAAGGTTGCGGATGAGCTGCGGCGCCGTCTGCTCGGCGCGGTGCAGCCAGCGCACCGCCTCGGCCCTCATCCGCGGGTCGCGGGCCAGCCCGCGGCTGGTGTCCAGGTACAGGCAAGCACGCCGGTTGCGGTTCCCGGTCTTCGCCGGGTCGATCGCCTTCGCCATCTCCAGCACCGTGCCGCCGCCCTCGCCGCGCTCGACGGTGATGGCCAGCTGCCACAGCGCGGCGTTTGTCGCGGAGAACGACAGCCAGTTGCGCTCCGCGTCATCGGGCACCCGGCCGGCCAGCGACATTGCCTCGGCCAGCCAGTGCGCCGTGTCGCCCGGGCGCTGCACCACGGCGGCGGCCAGCGCCGCGTGCAAGGTGATCATCCCGAGCACCTGGAGGCCCTCGGGCTCACGGGCGTGAGGCTCCAGTGCGTCAGCGGCCTTCGCGGCGGCGGCGAGCCGCCGGCTCCATGAGGAGACGTCCCGGGGGAACGCCCACATGCGCAGCACGTCAGCCTTGCCGCGCGCCACCGGGTCATCCAGCGCAGCCGCTGCCTCGCTGGCGCGCAGCACCGCGACGTACGCCAGATCGTGGTATCCGAGATCCTTGGCGATGAGGCACCCGCTGACGCACGCCTCGACGAGGGTCTCCAGCGCGAGTCTGCGGTCCGCCTCGTCTTTCGGCTGCGCCGCGTGCCAGTGCAGTTCCTCGATCGCGGCGGGCAGCAGGCCGCCAGCCTCCGCGATGCAGTCCCGGGCCCTGGCTGGCTCGATGTGCCCGGTCACCAGGCGCGCCAGCTCCGGCAGGGGCCGGGCGCGGTCCACGGCGGCATCGGCGGGGGAGCTGGCCTGAAGCGCCTTGCGCAGCTCCGGCACCGTCAGATGCGGTGCCGACTGGACCTGATCGGTCCCCAGGTGCGGGCCGCCGACCAGCTCTGTCTCGGAGACCCGCAGCGCCGTCGCGAGCGCGGAGATCAGGGACCGGCGGTCAAGAGGCCGCCGACCGTTCTCGATCATGCTCAGGTATTGCTTAGTGATCCCAGCGAGCCCGGCAACCTCGCTTAACGTCAAGCCTCGCCAGCGCCGCAGCTCACGCACCCGTTCCCCGATGGGGATGCCCTCGTTCAAGCCTTGCACCTACCTAGTTGCCTCGTCGTTCCCAGGTTAACGGCGCGGGGCTTCACCGTGCTCCCGGCCACCTGCCCCGGTGCGAGGGATGACCGGCTGACCTCGTCACCGAGGTACCCATCCGGCTCCAGCGCCGAATCTGTGCAGCGTTCGACCTGCACTTGCTCGATAACAAGCACACGCACCAGGTAACCATCTGGGCCACCATCACCCATTCACCCGGCACCCGCCGCCAGCAGCCCGCAGTTGGCGCCAACCGGCATCAGCTCCCGGAATTTCGGATGCCTACCCTCCCCTATATGCCAAGAATCTTCCGTAGTACTGGGATGGCGCATCGGTCGGCTGCTGGTGGTCAGGTGGCGGAGCCGGCAGCGGCACCGGTAGCCCGGTCGCCCCAGCGGGCCAGCGCCCCTTCGAGATCGAGCGGCGCGATCATGTCGCCCTGCTGGAGTTCGGCCGCCCAGTCCTCGGCCGGGACCCGCCACATCACCTCGAACTCGATACCGCTCGGGTCCCGCGCATACAGCGACTTGGACACCCGGTGATCGCTGGCCCCCACCAGGGCGCCGCGGTCGGCGAGCCTGCGCCGTGTCTCATCGAGTTCGGCGAGCGTGCCGACCTCCCAGGCGAGGTGATACAGCCCCACCCGCGGACCGGGTGGCTGCGGAGAGCCCCCCATGCCGAAGAGGCCCAGATCATGATCATTAGCAGATCCGGGGGCCCGCAGAAACGCCGCCCGGCCGGGGATCTCGGTGCGGATCTCGAAGCCGAGCGCCCCCGTGTAGAAGTCAACGGCGCTGGCCAGGTCGTGGACGTAGAGCACTGCGTGGTTGAGACGGCGAACGGACATGGCGACCTTCCCGGCTTGACGTTCTGCTATAGGGAATGCGCTGCGGGCCGACCTGATTCCCAGCGTGCGGGCACGGCAGCGCCGGGGCCACCGGCCACCGGCGCCGGGTCAGCCGTGATGGCGCACCGGCCACTGGCGCCGGGTCAGCTGCTGCTGAGGTCCACGGGTGACCAGAGGCTGTCCAGGTTGACCACGATGCCCTCCTGGCTGCTGCGGGCGAGGATCACCACGGCCTCCCGCTCGCCAGGGTTCTCCTCCCGGTGCGGCACGTACGGCGGGACGAATACGTAGTCGCCTGGGCCGGTTTCCAGCCGGACCTCCCGGTCCCCCTCGGCGAAGATGAAGACCGGATTCCCGGAGAGCACGTAGATCGCGGTCTCGGCCTCGCCATGGTGGTGGTCACCGGAACTGGTGGCAGGCGCCACGTGCGTCTGGCCCATCCATACCTTGGCGCAGCCCACTCTCTTGCCCGAGATCGCCTCCAGCCGCGTCATGCCGCTGGTTTGGCTGGTGTCGCCGGTGAGCTCGCTGGCCCGGATATGCACGAGCGGCCGGTGCCAGAGATCGTAGGTCATGCCTGTGACGCTACCGGTGCCCGGTTCAGACCGGAATCCCGTTGTGGGATCAGTGAGCATGGGTGAGCTCCTGTCCCGCAGCCAGCGGTTGCCCGCTGGCGGTCCCGGTCTGGCCCGCGGTCGCGGTGCCGGGTTCCTCTT
>DAIRVB010000555.1:0-3486 GCA_036803065.1 Streptosporangiaceae bacterium | reverse complement strand
CGCGAGACGATCCCGCGCAGCTTGGTGTGCTGGGGCGGGTCGATGTTGAGCAGGATGAGCCGCTGCATCCCGAGGCTCTCCTCGGTGACGCCCGTGGAATGGCGGATGATCGCCGTCTTCTCCTGGCTCGAGTAGAGATCGCTGGAGCGGGACACCTCCAGCACGTCCGCGTGCTTGGTGACCGCCCAGTACCCGTCGTCGTCGAAGCCGGACGCCCCACGTGGCTGCGAATTCCACCAGACCGGTGCCGTGCGCCGCAGTTCGGCGAACTCCTCCGCAGGCACCCGCTGGGAGTACAGGTCGGGATCGGTGAAGTCGAAACCCGGCGGGATGCTCGGCACGGCCATGACTGCCTCCCACTGCAACGTGTTCTAGTTGGATTCAATCACGTGGCGCTAAATGAAGTGAACCGCCTGCGGGGTCTGCATGTGGAACACGTTCTACTATGGAGTCCGCTTCCAGTGAAGGAGGACTGCGGTGGGCGTTGCGGTGATTGTAGAGGCGGTGCGGACCCCGATGGGCAAGCGCGGCGGCGCGCTGTCGGGCCTGCATGCCGCCGAGATTCTCGGCAGCGCGCAGACCGCCCTGCTGGAGCGGGCGGGCATCGAGGCCGCCGAGGTCGAGCAGGTGGTTGGCGGCTGCGTGACTCAGGCGGGCGAGCAGTCGAACAACATCACCAGGACAGCCTGGCTGCACGCCGGGCTGCCGTATCAGGCCGGCTGCCTCACCCTCGACGCCCAGTGCGGCTCGGCGCAGCAGGCCGCCCACCTGGTCGCCGGCCTCATCGCGGCCGGCGCGATCGACACCGGCATCGCGTGCGGGGTGGAGGCGATGAGCCGGGTCCCGCTGGGCGCGTCGGCCCGGGCCGACGCGGGAGCGCCCAGGCCGGCCTCCTGGAGTATCGACATGCCGAACCAGTTCGTCGCCGCGGAGCGGATCGCGCGGCGGCGGGGCCTGTCCCGCGCGGACGTCGACCGGTTCGGCCTGCGCTCGCAGAACTCAGCCCAGCTCGCCTGGTCGCAGGGGCGGTTCGACCGCGAGATCGTGCCCGTCAAATCGCCGGTCCTCGATGCCGGCCGCCAGCCGACCGGTGAGACACGCATGGTCGACCGCGACGAGGGCCTGCGCGAGACGAGCCTGGAGGCGCTGGCCGGGCTGCGGCCGGTGGTCGAGGACGGTGTGCACACGGCGGGCACGTCGTCTCAGATCTCCGACGGCGCGGCCGCCCTCCTCCTCGTGGAGGCGAGCCGGGCACGCGAGCTTGGCCTGCGGCCGCGGGCGCGTATCCTCGCCCAGTGCCTGATCGGGGCCGAGCCCTATTACCACCTCGACGGGCCCATCGCGGCCACCGAACGGGTGCTCGCCCGCAGCGGCATGGCCATCGGGGACATCGACCTGTTTGAAGTCAACGAGGCGTTCGCCTCGGTCGTGCTCTCCTGGCTGAGCGCGCACCAGCCCGACCCGGACCGGGTCAACGTCAACGGTGGCGCCATCGCACTGGGCCACCCGGTCGGCAGCACGGGCGCCCGGCTGATCACCACCGCGCTGCACGAACTGGAGCGGCGGGACGCGAGCACGGCCCTGATTACCATGTGCGCGGGCGGCGCGATGTCCACCGCCACCATCATCGAGCGCCTCTAAAAGCATTTCCCGCTCAACGGCCTGCGCCGCGGCGGCTCAGCCGGCCTGGCCGGGCTGCGGGCATCCAGCGCTCGCTGACGTCCTGCCAGGTTGGCGGGGGCCCGGGCAGCGCTCCGCGTTCGGTGGCCCGGAGGCCGTCGAGGATGACGGCCAGGTAGCGGCGGCGAAGCTGCTGCGTGCGTTGCTGATCAGAGGTCTTTACGGCGGCGACCACTTCGAAGACGAGTGAGACGTCGTGAACGTCGACCCCAGGACGCAGGACGTCCTTGACCTTGGCGAACAGGGCCTGCGCCAGCTGGTTGGCCTGCTCGGCGAGGGTGAACATGTCCGGGGTGGGCGTGAACGTGCCGGCCAGGGCGAGGGTCATCGAGCTGGTGTCGGCCTCGACGCAGCGCCGCATGTAGTCCTCGAACGTGGCCCACGAATCGCGGTCATCGGCGAGGGCCCGCTGCGTTTCGGCGACGACCCGCTGGAGGCCCTCGGTGCAGAGCGTGTGCAGCAGGTCATCCTTGCTGGCGTACCGGGAGTACAGCGCGTACTCGCTGGCGGCCGCGGTGGGCCTGCTCGTAGGCGGGCGGCTCGGCGACGTGTTCGGGCGCAAGCGGATGCTGCTGGTGGGGATGGCCGGGTTCGTCGCGCTGTCGATCGCCTGCGCCGCCGCGGCGACGCCCGCCGAGCTGATTGTGGCGCGGGCCGCGCAGGGCGCGGCGGGCGCGCTCATGCTGCCGCAGGTCTTCGGCCTGATCCGGGACCTGCTCGCCAGCCGCGCGCACCTGGAGGAGTTGGCCGGTAACGACATCGCGGCAGGGGCCAGCTACCGGGACGCGGCCCGGCGGGCTCTCAGCTCGCCCGAACGCCGCTACCTCAGCCGCCAGGCCGCGCGCCTGCGGGCTGACTGAGCAGCTGCCGCCGCCGCGCCCGGCCACCGGCATCCCCGGTCACGGATGCTGGCCGCTTACCGAGATCACCTCGCCGGTCAGGTACGAGGCGTAGTCGCTGGCCAGGAACACCATCACGTTGGCGACCTCCCAGGGCTGGGCCGCACGCCCGAACGCCTCGCGGCTGGCCAGCTCGGCGAGCAGCTCTTCACTGGTCACCTTGGCCAGGAAGGGATGCGTGGCCAGGCTCGGTGCGACGGCGTTGACCCGGATGCCATGCTGGGCCACGTCCAGCGCCGAGCACCGGGTGAAGGCCATGACCCCGGCCTTCGCGGCCGCGTAGTGCGCCTGGCCCGGCTGCGCGCGCCACCCGAGCACCGAGGCGTTGTTGACGATGGCTCCGCCGTGGCCCTGGGCGACCATCTGCCGCAGCGCGGCCCTGGTGCAGCGGAATGTGCCCGTCAGCGTGACATCCAGCACCTGCAGCCACTGCTCATCGGTCATCTCCAGCACCGAACTGGTGCCGCCGAGCCCCGCGTTGTTGATCAGCACGTCGATGCGCCCGAACTGGCGCACCGTCCCGGCCACGAGCTCCTCAACGTCACCCTGGTCCGTCACGTCACACACAGCCGCCTGCACGCGGTCGCCGTGCTGCTCGGCGAGCTGGTCACGGGTGGCGTTGAGGCGGCGCGCATGGTGGTCGCTGATCATCACCTGGGCGCCCTCCTCCAGGCAGCGCCGGGCGGCCGCCGAGCCGATGCCGGTGCCGGCCGCCGCGGTGATCACGACGACTTTCCCGGCGAGCAGGTCACGCCCGGCGGGGGGGATCACGTCCCGGGCCGGCCGGGTCACGGCCGGGCCTGGCGGGGCAGGCTGAGGGCGCGTTCGGCGATGATGGTGCGCTGGATCTCATCCGACCCGCCGTAGATCGTGTCGGCCCGCCCGAACAGGTACAGCCGCTGCCAGT
>DAIRVB010000554.1:0-3489 GCA_036803065.1 Streptosporangiaceae bacterium | reverse complement strand
CCATGCACATTCCTAGCTCGGTGAACTGGCTTCCTCCAGCCGGCCCAGCTTCCACAACAGACCGCCGCCGAAGTGGCTAAGCGCTATTGCCTGCCCCAACGGATCGTCGACCTCGCTGTACGCCTCCAGTGCGCGGTGATAGTTCTGCATCGCCTGGGCCGGCGGATCGAGTTCCTCGCGGACCCAGGCGGTGGCGGTGAGGATGGCCGCTTCACCAGCCCGCCACCCGCTGTCGCGGCTCGCCTGCAGGGCCAGCGCGTACTCGTGCGCGGCACGCTGGTAGCTCCCCTGGTTGCGGAGCCGTTGGCCAGGCTGGCCCGCATCGCCGCCTCGGCCAGGCGGTTGCCTGCCCGCAGCGCCGCCGCCAGGCCCGCCTCCACGACCGCGAAACCATCCGCGACATGACGCCCGGCATCCCCGCCCGGACGATCTCCTACCCGGATTGGGACCGGCCGGAACCGGACCGCATGCCCGCCGGGTGGCCTGGGGTGGTGGCCACCCGGCGGGCATGAGTCAGCCGGGGCCGCTCAGCAGGGGCCGTCGTTGTTCCAGGCGCCCGATGCGCCGCCCGGGACCTCGTCGTAGTTCCACTGGTTGGCGGTCCACTTGTCGCCGCCGTAGGAGACGACGTTGCCCGAGACGTACGCCATGTTCGACACCCACGCGGCCGCCGTGCAGCCTCCTGTGGTCGGCGTGGGGCTCGCGGACGGCGTCGGAGTCGGTGACGCGGACGCCGTCGGAGTGGGGGTTGGCGTCGGCGGGGTGGTAGACGTGTGGTTGGCGAACGCCACGGTGTACGCCGTGAAGTCCCAGGGGTTCTGCGTGACGCTGCTGCAGTCGCTGGAGGTCACGCCGTTGTTCACCGGATTGCATTCGCGGTCGCGGTTGACGGACCAGAACGTGTACCTGCTCAGGCCGGAACTCTCCGCGAAGGCGAGCACGGTCTGGAAATCGCTCTGGTAGAAGTACTCGGCTGAGTCCGTCCGGCCATTCATCCCGGAGAAGCCTTCGTGCGCATAAGCCTGCGCGCTGGTCCAGCCGAATGTGCTCACCAGTTGGGCGTTGAAATCCTGCAGCGCGGTGACCTGCGATGAGCCGCCGCTGAAGCCACCGTCGAACGGCATGATCGTGTAGTTGTTCGGGGTGAACCCCAGGCTCTTGGCCTCGTTGAGCAGTAGCTGGCCGAAGTAGTTCGCACCGGTGGTCGTGGACGGCATGGTGATCGAGATGAACAGGCCCGGGTCCTCCCGCTGCAGGATCTGCGCGGCCCCGAGTTCGTAGGCGATCGCCGTGGAGTTCTCGATCTCCGGCTCCTCCAGGTCGAAGTCGAACGCGTGCAAGCCGTAAGTGGTGATCACCTGCTGGTAGGCCGCCGCCGTGGCCGAGGCTGAACCGCAGACCTGGCCGAGCTTGGTCCCGTTGTAGCCGCCCGCAGAGACGATCACGTCGCCGCTGGCCGAACGGATCTGGCTGATGACGGCGGCCACCTGGGTGTCGGAGGACACCGGGTCGGAGGCGTCCCAGGAGGGCGAGCAGGAACTGCCATTGGCCAGGATGAAGGCCATGTCAAACGCCTTCTGGCCGGTGGCGGACATCACCTGGCCGACGTTGGGGGCAGTCGAGTCCAGCGTGCTGTAATACGGTGCTGATTCGTACCAGTTGGCCGTCAGGGCGGTGCTCGCCGCCGGTGCGGCCTGGACCGCGGCGGCCACGGCCGCGGTCGCGCCGCTGACCAGGAGGACGGCGCTGAAGGCAGATGCGATCGTCTGCCATCGCAGGAGTGCCCGCGCGCTTCGGCGGCGCGGGCCAAGCGGGGTCTTATGCATATTTCCTCCCAGGGGGGCCAGGTGGATTAATTAATAGGAAAGTTTCCTATTAATTATGACAAAAAGGCTATCCCCCTGGCACGTGCGGGTCAACCATTCTCGCTCAGGCGGGGTGAGCCATTGCCGCACCTGCGGCAGGAACCCGGCTCAGTCCGGGGGGTGAGCATTGCCGCACCTACGGGGGAATCCGGCTCAGTCCGGGTGGAGCCATTTGCCGTCGGGAGCCCTGGCGCACCATCTCACGCGTCCACACTCCGGCGTCGACCGAACAGTGATGGCCGTACTGGGTGCGGATGACCGGCACCTCGCATGCAGGTACCCGGGCGGCTGTGTCAACCTGAGTTGGCAGCAGTTTGACAGCTTGATCTGGCCCCCGGGAGTACCCGCGTTGCGTGGTCTGAGATCGTCGGGTGGTGCCGGAGATGTGCTGCGAGGCGATGCGGAGTCAGGTCGATCTGCGCTGTCCAGATCATGCTGATCTTGCCGAGTGTCCTGACAGCCTCGTTGCTCGCTGGTCTGACGGTCGGTATGGGCTTCGCGTTCACGACGGCGGCAGTTCCGTCATCGGCATCGCGTTCTGTCCGTGGTGCGGAGCGTCTCTGAAGGATCGCTAGCCGGGGTCGTTGGCCTGCTGTGGCGACGTCACGTTGGAGCGTTGCGCTGCCTTAAATAGAGAGCCAGTCGGTCACGACCTGGGACCCTGGCGCGTCAACGACGAGGCTGAGACGCAGGCTCATCGGGCCTGCGCGCAGTGGACCTGACCGGAAACGCCCCAGCTCGTCGGCCTCGACCGTGACCGCGCCCTGCGGGTTGCGGATCTCCACCGCGGCTCTCCGTGGGGGCATGATCTGGCCCAGTACGGCGCGACCCGCGGCCGCGATCGTTATTTCGACGTCGATGGTCAGCCCGCTGGCCCGGAACGAGATCAGCCGCCGCTCCGGGGAGCCGCGCACCAGCGTCGCGTCGTGGGTGTCGAGCAGCGAGTCGAACACGAGCTCGGCCAGATCGCCGTCGATGTCGCGCCACGCGAAGGCATCCTGCGCCGCCTGGAGGAGGCTCGCGGGTACCGGCTCCAGGCGAGCCGCGTGCCGCCGGAGCGCTTCCTCCAGCTGGTCATCGTCGGGCTCGTTATGCATATCCGGTCTCCTTGGCCTGGTGATGCTAAGAGTGCGCGGAGCGCTCCTTGATACCTCCCGTCAGCTCCTCGCGCAGCCGCCGCAAGCAACGGGCCCTGGTCGGGCCGATGCTGCCCACCGGCAGATCGAGTGCGGCAGCGACCTCCGCATAGCTTGGCGCAGGTGACGCCATCAAGATTCTCAGCAGCTCACGGCAGCGCACGGGCAGCCTCGCGGCCGCGCGCCAGATGTCTGCCGCCCGCTCCGCGTCCTGCTGTTCACGCTCGGCGCGCAGGACCGCTTCCTCCGTGGGGTTGTCGTCGGCCCGGGTCCGGTCGAGCCGCGCCATGTCATCGGTGGGGATGGTCCTGGTGGACACGCGGATGCTCTGCAGGCATTCCCGCCGGGCGGCGGTCGCGAGCCACGCGCCGACGCTGTCCGGATTGTCGATCCGGCGGACGTGCTCGGCGAGGCGGAGCCAGGTCGTCTGGAATACGTCTGCCGCATCCGCTGCCGCCAGCCGGTGGGCCCGCGTGATCGACCACACG
>DAIRVB010000553.1:0-3490 GCA_036803065.1 Streptosporangiaceae bacterium | reverse complement strand
TAGCTCCGCGAGGCGGGACTGATGACCGCAGCCACGGTGAGAGCACGTCATGACGGCTCTGGGTCTTCCCCGGCTGCCGACGACCGGATGGCCGGGGACCTGGAAGTCCCCAGGCCGCTGCGATTGCTTCTCACAGCGGGCTGGAACCTGAGCGAGTCCGTGGGGTTGCCCGTGGCGGCCTACGTGGTCGCCGGATGGCTTGATGGCCGCAACGCCGGCCTGATCGCGGGGCTCGTGGCCATCTGGCTCACCGCCGCTATCCGCAAGGTCGTGACCGGAACTGTGCCCAGCCTGCTGACGATTTCCGTGGTGGTGCTCACGGTGCAGACCGCGGTGGTGCTCGCCACCGGCGAGCTCTGGCTCTTCCTGCTGCAGTTCCCGCTCGCGAACTTCTGCATGTGCGTCCTGTTCGCCCGGACGGCGCGCGGGCCGAATCCGCTCGTGGCCCGGCTGGCCGCCGAGGTGGTGGCGCTGCGGCAGCCGGCCACCCATCACCCGGGCCTGCACCGCTTCTTCCAGGGGGCGACCTGGCTGTGGGCGGGAATCTTCCTGCTGCTCACGGCCGGCCTGGCGGTGCTGATGGTGACCGAGCCGACCAAGATGTTCCTGCTGCTCTCGACCGCCGTGACCGCCGCGCTCGTCGTCGCCGGGACCGGCGCGTCCACCCTGTGGTTCCTCTTGGTCCTGCGCAGGCTCGGGCTCAGGCTCCGTTTTGCCCCCGCCAGAGCCCGGCTGCCGCCACCGGCAGCCCCCCAATACGAGCGTCCATCACTCTCTGGCACAGCGATCAAGATGGTCACCCACGCGGCTCGCGAGGAGCAGGGATGAACAGGCCGGGCAATATTCTAATCCCGCCGCAGAACACGTGTCCGCAGGCCCGGGCCGCCCCGCGGAGCCAGGCGGGACAGGCTGGCGCAAAACTCTCCAGCGCACCGGCAAGAAGTTCGTCCGCGACCGCTACAGCATGACGGCAGGCAACCTCGCCTACCACTGGTTCCTTGCTCTCTTCCCGGCCCTCATCGCCCTGCTAGGCCTGGTCACGCTAGCCCACGTCGGGGCGGCCACCATGCACCGGCAGGTGAACGGCCTCGTCACGGCGCTGCCGGCCGGGGCCCCGGGCGTATTCACCCAGGCCGTCCATTCCGCGACCACCCGGTCCTCCGCGAGTTCGCTCACTGCCCTGATCGCCGGCATCGTGATCGCGGTCTGGAACGCCTCAAGCGGCATGGCCGCCCTGGAGACCGGGCTGGACATTGCCTGCGATACCGGTGCCGACCCCAAGTTCCTCGCCAAGCGGCTGCGAACGCTCCCGCTCATGCTGGCCACCGCCGTCTCCGGCGGGATCTCCTCGGCACCGATCGTATTCGGGGCCCCGCTCGGCCTGGCGATCGAGGGCCACGTCCCGTTCGCGGGAACCGCCTTCATCCTGGCGTGGACGGCCGTGCGCTGGGTGCTCACGATCGTGATGATCACGCTGCTGTTCTCCTTCTTCTACCACTACGCGCCGAACCGGGAGTCACGCGCTGGCGAAGTAGCGGCCCTCCGTCCGGCGACATGGCGGCTGCGTGGTTGGGCACGCCGGGCGGCCGTGGAGACTGGGTGCCTGGTCGCCGTTGGTGATCAGTGATGAGTGGAAGGGGACGCGTGATGGCGAAGAAGGGAAAGCTGAGCTGGTCCGATGCCCCGGCTGCGCTGGACTATCCGGAGGCCGGCTCCTATCTGCGGCTGCTCGCCCTGCCGGACACGGTGGAGGCGCTGGCCAGCATGCTGTCGCAGGCACCGACGGTGACTCAGGCCGCGAAGGACATTCTGCGCGCGGCGGGCCTCCCGCTGCTCGCCGTTGATGACCCGGAGGTCGCGAAGGACGTGAAGAAGGTCGCCAAGGGGCAGCCGCTGTCGCCGGTGCTGCTCGTGCGCGGAGACCTGGCGGCGGGGCGCCCGCTGCAGATCGCGGATGGCTACCACCGGGTGTGTGCCAGCTACCACCTGAGCGAAGACACCGAGATTCCCTGCCGGATCGCCGACATCCCGGCCGCCACCGGGTAATGCCCCCGTCCAGGCGCGACGGCCAGGCCGGCAACGGCCCGCAGCTGCGGCGGCCGGCCGAAAGCGGGTCAGCTGGCCGGGGTGTCCTGTTCGCGTGGGCGAGCGCGCCCGGCCTGGGGGGTCAGCGTGGTGGCCAGTCCGGTGAGGAGGATGTCGAGGCCGCGTTCGAGTTCGGTGGCGCCGTCGTAGGTGGCCAGGACGGGGGCGAGGCTGCGGAGCAGGGGGAATTCGCGGATCGGCAGCCGGTGCAGGCCGAGGCGCAGCAGGTCGTCGGTTTCGTCGGGGTTGTCGATGAGTTCTTGTAGTTCGTTGAGGATGTGGCCGTGCAGGAATCCGAATAGGGCACGGTAGATGTGCAGGGCATCAGGTCCGCTGAACCCGGCGCGGGTGAGCAGGGTGAGGATGTCTTCGAGCGGGCGCAGGGTGCCTAGTGGGCGGAGCGCGAGCGGGGTGGCCAGCGGCCGGGTGACCAGCAGGGGCACCACATTCGGGTGGGCCAGCGCCAGCGCGCGGTAGCCGCGGGCGACGGCGCGCAGCTGGGCGGCCCAGTCGGGGTCGGCGGAGTCCACCATGAGCTGGGCGAGCACCGTCTCGGCGACGCCGTCGAGCAGGGCTGCCTTGTTCGGCGCGTGCCGGTAGAGGATCATCGGGTCGCGGTCCAGCGCGCGGGCGAGGCGGCGCATGGACAACCCAACGATCCCGTCGCGGTCGATTATCTGCAGCGCGACCGCCAGCACCACATCCCGGGTGACCTTGCCGTCCCGGTTCGCGGCGACGTCACCGGCGATGCGATCAACCGTCGGTGGGGTCATCGCAGGACCACCTCCCATCACGCGGCCAAGCTAATGGCCTCGATCCGTCATTAGCGTAGGTCTACAGTGTTGACATTACTCTGGCCATGGCATTCACTGGAGGTAACAAACGTAGAAGGTTCGGAGTGCGTCATGATCATCATTCTCGGGCTCATCGTCCTGGTCGCCGCAGTGGTCGTGGCCGTGGTCGGCGTTCTCGGTAATGGCGGCGCCGCGCATGCGCTCACGCATGGGTTCGCGGTGTTCGGCTATCACGTGACTGGCTCTACCGGCACGCTGTTCCTCAGTGGCGTCGTGGCCGGGGCGGCCGGCCTGTTCGGGCTGAGCGTGCTGCTGGCTGGCGCGCGCCGCACCTCCCGCCGCGGCCGCACGGCGCGCCGGAGCCTCAGCCAGTCCCGTCGCGAGACGGCTGCTGCCAGCCGGGCCCGCGACGACCTCATGTACCAGCGCGAGACCGCCCGCGCGTACACGGCGAGCGATCTGGGCAGCGGCGCGCTCGCCGGCCGTCAGCCGGACTCAGACGATAGCCGCTGGAGCAGGCTGCACTTGTTCGGGCACAGATCGGCTCCCCGGCAGGCGCCCGCCCCCCGGCTGGCCCCGGCCACGCAACCAGAAACGCTGAACCGCCAGCC
>DAIRVB010000552.1:0-3491 GCA_036803065.1 Streptosporangiaceae bacterium | reverse complement strand
AGCCCCTCGAAGTACGCTTCGCGCGGCGCGCCAGGCGCGAACAGGATCAGCATCGATGCGGGCGCCCCGGACTCATTGCGGAACGCGTGCACTCCGCCTTCGGGGACGTGCAGGAAGTCTCCCGCGGCCGCATCGATCCAGCGCTCCCCGGTGTAGAGGCGGACAGTTCCGGAGAGGATGAAGAACGACTCGGAGATGGCCTTGTGGAAGTGCGGGTGCGGCCCGCTCGGCGGCCCGGTCATGTCCCACCGGTAGAGGCCGAAGTGCCCGTTCGTGGTCGCTCCAGCCGCGAGGTAGCTCGCGGTACCAGAGCGCATCATCAGCTCGGGCTGCTGGCCGGCCGCCCGGTACCGCGCGCTGATCTGGCCCTTGTCTCCCCGGTAGCGGGGATCCGGGTACGACATCGCCGTCTCCTTTCCTGGTTGTCTGGCAACTGGCGCGGTTCTGCGTTCCGGCCGCCTAGACCATGACGGCGCCGCCGGCGACATCCAGGATGATGCCGGTGATCCAGGCCGCGTCATCGGAAGCGAGATAGAGGGCCGCGCGTGCCACGTCCTCGGGCGTGCCGAGGCGCCGTAGCGGGTGCGTGCCGGCTAGTGCCTCTTGCTGCGCGGCCGGGATCTGCCGCGTGTTGCGTTCGGTCAGGATCGTTTCGGGAGCAACGCAGTTGACACGTACGCCATAGGGTCCTGCCTGCGCGGCCACGTCCTGGGTGAGGATCTGGATGCCCGCCTTGGCGGCCGCGTACGGGACCGGTGAGCCCGGGTGGGGCCTGCGGGCAGCGGCCGAGGAGACGGTGATGATGCTCCCGGCCTTCCGCTCCTTCATCCCCGGCAGGAAGCTCTTGATGGTCAGGAACGTGGCCGTGAGGTTGCCGTCAACAGCCGCGCGCCAGTCCTCCTCGCTTATCTGCTCGACCGGCCCGGGCCTGGCGGGACTGCCGCCGGCGTTGGCGACAAGCAGGCCCACGGGCCCGATTTCCTGCTCGATCTCATGGCGCATCGCCTCGATGTCGGCGAACCTCATGACGTCGGCGGCGACCTGCATAGCGCGCCCGCCGGCCTCCTCGATGCGCGCTGTGACAGCGGACATCGCTGCGATGTCCCGGCCGTGGATGACTACCTTCGCGCCCTGGTCCGCGAAGAGCGTGGCGATTGCCGCACCGATGCCACGCGAACTCCCGGTCACCAGCGCCACCTTGTCCTTCAGGCTGCTCATGATTCCTCCGTTACGGGCGTCATTTGGGTCGTGGTCCGGCGCCGGTGCGCCGGCGCCGTATGCGGGCTGCGTCAGGTGCTGACGTCGCGGCGCAGGAAGCTGGCCGCGCCGATGGTGAGCGCGACGGCGGTAAAGGCGAGCGAGAGAATAAGCGCACGCTGGTAGGAGGCGGCGGCCGTCCCGCCGGCGGCGATTGCGTCGAAGACCAGCCCGGGGAGCCATTTGGCCGCGTCGCTCCAGGACAGCTGGAGGATGTGCTCGATGGGCCCGAGCCAGGCGATGCCAAGGCCGAGCGCCAGCGGGGTGGAGCGCACCAGCACGCCGATTGTCGCGCCGACCACGCCGTAGCAGGTGGCGGTGATCAGCGCGTTGGCGTAGTCGGTGGCGGCGTGCCGCAGCCCGGTGCCGGTGAACCAGGCACCCGTGGAAATTCCCCGGGTGTGGGCCAGTGCGACCGCGACCGCGACGCTGAGGACTTCGGCCAGGAGCAGGGCGGCCGCGACGCAACCGAGAAGGGCGAGGAGTTTGCCGGCCAGCAGCCGGACCCGCGCGGGCTGCCTGGTGAGCATTACCCGGATGGTGCCCAGGCCGTACTCGCTGGTGACGCTGGTCATGAACAGCACAAAGACCAGCAGGCCGAGGACGCCGGCCGCAATGGTGAACCCCCGCGTCAGCCCGCCAGACCCGGCGAGCTGGCTGAGGCTCGTGGTCAGGGTCGCCGCGACATCGAGCACCCGCGGCGGCTTGGCCTTGGCGGTGAGGAACGTCACGACGGTGGCCAGCAGCGCGAAGGCGACCGCTGCCCCGCCGGCGCCGTAGAGGATGCTGGGCCGGCGCAGCTTGAGCAGTTCGGCACGCAGCGAGCGAGTCATCGGGCACCTTCTGCCATCAATGACTCGTAGCGGTCTTCGAGGCTGGCATGCGTGGTGGTCAGCTCGATCAGCGTCAGGTCCTCGGCCATGGCCGCTCTGTTGATCCCCGCGATCTGGTCAGTCAGCCCGCGTGCGTGCTCGAGGTCCTGCAGGTGACGCAGGGGCACCCGCAGCCGGTTGCCGTCTCGGGCCCAGTTCAGGCCGCGGCGGCCCAGCATGTCGCCCAGCCGGGGAAGATCGGCGGGGTGCTGGCAGCCGAGCACGAGTTCGTCGCCGCCGCTGGCGAGCAGCTGCGCGGTGGAGCCCTGGAACACCCGCCGCCCTTCTTTGATCACCACCAGCCAGTCGCAGACCTGCTGCACCTCGCTGAGCAGGTGGGAGGAGATCATGACGGTGGGCCCGTCGTCGGCCAGCGAGCGGACCAGGCCGCGCATTTCCCGGATCCCGGCCGGGTCGAGGCCGTTGGTCGGCTCGTCGAGGATGAGCAGGGCGGGATCGCCAAGCAGCGCGGCGGCGATGGCGAGGCGCTGTTTCATGCCCAGCGAGTAGGTACGGTAGGCGTCCCGAGCGCGCTCCGCCAGGTTCACGCGTTCGAGCAGCGCCGGGATCCGGGCCGGATCCAGGCCGCCCAGGGTGGCCTGCACCATCAGGTTCCGGGTACCGGACAGGTTCGGATAGAAGGCCGGGCTCTCGATCAGTGCACCCACCCTGTGCAGATAGCTGGCGGGCCTGGTCAGCGGCGCGCCGAGTACCCGCCCGCCTCCTGCGCTGGGTCGCACCAGACCCAGCAGCATGCGCAGGGTAGTGGTCTTGCCGGCGCCGTTGGGCCCGACGAACCCGGCCACCACCCCGGCCGGCACCGTGATGTCCAGGCTGTCGACAACGGTGCGGCGGCCGTACCGCTTGGTCAGCCCCCGCGTATGAACCGCCAGCGCGTCGTCGCCATCACAGTGCACGCCGGCGTGTGCCGGGTGTTGTCCCAGGTCAGGAATCTGCTGCTGGCTGGGCGTCGCCAGGCTCTCCTGGTTCATCGGTCTTGTCCTTCCTGCCCGGGTAGCTGGCCGGGCCGCGACGGCGGATGATCAGCCCGCCCGCTTCCGTGGCGCTCAGGTGGTGAGTGAGCGCCGCCTCCAGGATTCCCGCCGCCTCGGCCAGCTCCCGCTGGTTGCGCAGCGAGCGGACTTGAGAGGGAGATCTGGACGAGCCAGATGGGCACGGACTCGCCCGCGCCGGCCAGCGCCTCTTCAAACGCCGGGCTCACGGCCCTGGATGTGCGGGCTAGTGGAAGGCCGACCGGAGCCCCGGTCGGTCGGCCAGCGGGTCGCGGCATGGGCTGACCGTATCACGATCATTAGCTATCAAAGACTTTGACATCAGATTCTTTGAGATCTATGTTTTGCT
>DAIRVB010000551.1:0-3495 GCA_036803065.1 Streptosporangiaceae bacterium | reverse complement strand
CCCACCAGCTCTCCGGCGGCCAGCAGCAGCGGCTGCTCATCGCCCGGGCCCTGCTCCTCGACGTCAAGCTGCTCATCGCCGACGAGATCATCAGCATGCTCGACGCCTCCACCCGCGTCGACATCCTCAACCTGCTCATCAGCCTGAAACAGGCCGGGCTCGCCGTCTTGTTCATCACCCACGACCTCTCGCTCGGCAACTACGTCAGCGACCGGACCGTCATCTTGCGGCACGGCGCGATCGTCGAAATGGGCGACACGGTCAAGGTATTCCGCAACCCTCAGCACTCCTATACGAAGGATCTGCTGGCCGCTGTCCCCGAGTTGCGCAAGAAGTGGCAGCCGCCCGACGCCGGCGGGGGACAAGCGCCCGCGGTGGACGCGGGCCTCCCGGCCCGGCAGGACACCGCCGGGCAGATCGCCAAGCCGACGAGGAACAGCCACCACCTGCTGGGACCGGCACGGACCGTCCGTAGGACGGCGGGCCCCGCCGTGGCCCTGGAACCCCCGCCGCTGGCCGAGTTCGAGCCGGATCATCTCGTGGCGGCTGAGGAGGAGCTACGGGTCTAAGGCCTGGACAGCGGCGCCGGGTTCTTGCCGGTCACAGCGCTGATCTGCTGTGCGCCGCCCAGGATCTCCTGCCGGACCGCCGCATCGCCGAGCCGGGTGAGGTAGGGGTGGCTGATCGTATGGTCGCCGATCCGGAAGCCCGCCGCGGCGATCGACCGGGCGGCCGCCGGGAAGTCACGGACGAATTTCCCGGTCAGGAAGAACGTGGCCGGGACGCCCCCGCGGCGCAGGTGGCCAGGATGGACGGAACCGCGTCGGCGTTGGCGCCCGCGTCGAAGGTCAGCGCCACCACCCGCCTAGCGGTGGGGATGACGGTCCAGTCTTTCCCGGCCAGCCAGCCGGTGACCGGCTGCGCGCCGGGCGATGCCGGGCTGGTGCCGGACGGGCGGGGCGAAGGCCTGGCTGGCGGCGCGGTGCCCGTCGGCGCGCCGCGAGGCGAGGTGACCGGCGGGGAAGCAGAAGGTGCCGCTGTGGTCAGCGCAGGAGCGGCGGTCGTCGTCCCGGTGCCAGGCTGTGTGCCCGGCGACCGAGCGCCGCCGCAGGCCGCCAGGCCCACGACGACCCCGCCCGCCACGGCGAGCCGGGTGATCAGCGTGGTCCTCATGCAGTGAGCATGCGCCGCACCGGGCGGCCGCGAGCCGTCCGAAGGTCCCTTTTCCGGCGTCGATAGTGACCATTCCCAAATGGCGGCGAGAAAGGCCCCTCGGCTCGGCCAAGCGCCCTGCATGAGAACGCGGGGCCGTCGCGTGAAACAGGACCTCGGCCCGCATCGAGGGACACTTGACGCCCTGCCGTGCAAGCCGCCAGGACCGACCCTAAGCCGTGCAGCTGTGAACCCCCCGGTGCCGATGGAGTAGTGATGGCAATGACCCGCGCCGCGCCTGCCGGGCATGCCGAGCCGCACGGCGGCGGCATGGCGACCCGGCTCAACTGGCTGCGTGCCGCCGTCCTCGGCGCCAATGACGGGATCGTGTCGACGGCCGGCTTGGTGGCCGGGGTGGCCGGGGCGACGTCGTCCCGGACGGCGATCCTGACCGCGGGCCTGGCGGGGACGATAACCAGCCCCAGCACGGTCGACACTCCGAACAACCACGCAGGCCGGACCACGAACTGACCGGAACATCAACTATCGCGAGGCCTCGTGTGCGTGCGTTGTGCTGGCATTACCGCTTATCTGGCACGACGACGACCGGGCAGTGTGCGTGGTGCACGACCTGGTTACTGACCGAGCCCATCATCAGCCGGGTGAACCCGCCGGCCCCCCGGGAGCCGACCACGAGCAGGTCAGCGTCGCGGGGATGCCTGGATGAGTTCCTCGGCGGGGAAGCCGTTCACGGCGTGGATGGTCACCCACGCGGGCCGGGACTCGCCGAGCTGGACGGCAGCCTTGGACACCATGTCCTCCGCGGCCTGACGGGTCTTCAGTTCGGGCGCATCCGCGCCCAGGATGATCGGGTTACCGGTCCAGCCGCTGACCGGAACCTCGTGCACGGTCACCACAGTCAGATGGGCATGCTTGGCCGCTGCTTCTTTCATGGCCCAGTCCAGGGCGCGGTGAGCGCCGTGCGATCCGTCGACGCCGACGATGATCGCAGCCACGGCCTACTCCTTCCAGACGCCTTCAGCCGGGGTGGCCAGAGGATCCCGACTCCTACCGTCCGCTTAGAAGACTTCCTTCCCAGGGGCGTTGAGGCAGTGGCCGCAGGCCCTAGGTCCCTGCCGGGCCGACGGATCGCGCAGGATAGCAACACACGCCAGGGACGAATGTCCCCGACCAGATATCCCGTCTGCCCCTGGCACTCCTTCGTCAGGCGCGATCGGCTGGAGCTAGATCAGGCCAGCCACGGCTGCCAGCGACAGAATGGAAAGAAGGAAACTGAGATGAGCCGCCGCCACGGCGCCCCCGGCGCGCTGCCTGGCCACTGCGGGGCAGCACATGATCAAGCCTACCGAGGTGATTTCGTGGGAAGGGACTCGGTGAGTGCGGCCGAACGCGGTGCCCCGGGGGACCTGTCCTGGCGGACAATGGTTGACCTGGTGGCTGCGGCGACCAGGGCTCCCTCGATGCATAACACGCAGCCGTGGCGCTTCCGGTTCGAGCCGGCGAGCCAGACGATTGACCTGTACGCCGATCCGGCGCGGATGCTCCGATGTGGTGATCCGGATGGCCGTGCGCTGCATATCGCGTGCGGCGCTGCGCTGTTCAACCTCCGCCTGGCCGCCACCGTGGCTGGCCGCCAGCCGGTACTCAGGCTGCTTCCTGATCCTGGCCAGCATCTGCTGCTCGCCACGGCCCGGCTCGCCGGGCCGTGCCGGGCTCAGCCGGATGAGGTGGAATTGCACGCGGCTATCCCGGCGCGCCGCACCAACCGGGACCCGTTCAGCAGTCAGCCGGTGCCGGCGGGCGTTCTCGCCGAGTTGGCCGAGGCGTCGCGGGTAGAGGGTGCGATCCTGCATTTCCCGGATCACCAGGAGGCCATCCGCCTGCTCGGGCTGGCTAGGGCCGCCGAGCGTGCCTTGCTCGCCGACCCCGCCTACCGCGCTGAGCTTGCCCGCTGGGCAGGCGGCGCACGTGACCGTGAGGGAATCCCCTGCGAGGTCGTGGCCCCCCACGATCCCCGGGGCACCGCCCCGGTGCGCGACTTCATGCCAGCCGGTCCGGCTCGTTATGCCTGGTTCGAGGACGAGCCGCAACTGGCTGTGCTGGCTACGCATTTCAGCGGCCGGGCAGACTGGCTGCGCGCCGGGCAGGCACTGGAGCGTGTCTGGCTGACGGCCACGGCCCGGGGCCTGGAGGTCAGCCCGCTCACCCAGCCCCTGGAAACAGCCGATTCCTGGCTGGTCCGCGACCCGCGGTCCAGCGTCGAGTATCCACAAATGATCCTGAGGTTCGGCTACGGGCTGCCGGGCCCGCGCACCCCCCGCC
>DAIRVB010000550.1:1197-3497 GCA_036803065.1 Streptosporangiaceae bacterium | reverse complement strand
CGCAGGCCGCGGCCAGCTACGTGTTCCGCATCCGGCCCAGGGTGAAGGGCGGCGGCAAAGCCCTCATCAAGGGCAGCCGGGAGATGGACGACGCGATCAAGGGCACCGACTACGAGGGCCTGGATCTGCTTCCGGCCGACTTCACTTACCGGAACCTCGACCTGATGCTGGATGCCACCAAGAATCCCACGCGCAGGCTCGCCCGCCTGCTCGACCCGCTCGCCGCCGGGTATGACGTGATCTTCCTGGACTGCCCGCCGAGCATCTCGCTGCTCTCCGAGAGCGTGCTGCACGCCGCCGACACCCTGCTGGTGCCGCTCATTCCGACCACGCTGTCGGTGCGCACCCTCGACCAGCTCACGGAGTTCGTTGCTGGCTTCGATGGGCGCCGCCCGGATATCCTGGCCTTTTTCTCCATGCTCGACCGGCGCAAGCGCCTGCACCTGGAAATCGCCGAGCGGCTACCGGCCGAGCGCCCCGATGTGGCCAAAACGGTGATCCCGGCACTGTCACTGATCGAGCGGATGGCGCTGGAACGCGCCCCGGTGACCGCGTTCGCGCCGCGCAGCCGGGCCGCGCAGTGCTATGCCGAGCTGTGGGAGGAAGTGCGGACGCGTTTTCTCTGACCGCGGCATCGTCAGCCAAGCGCGCGGGCGAACTCGATCATGGCCCTGCTGACCTCGCCGGGCCTCTCCTGCTGGGTCCAGTGACCACAGCCGGGGAGCAGGACGGCTTCGCGCAGCCGCGGGACCGTCTGGCGCATCCGGGCTACTAGCTCATCCGGCCCCTGCTGGCCGAGCACGAAATCGCGGTCCCCCGCGACATACAGGGCTGGCACCATGACCGGAGCGTGGTGCCAGGGAGCGGTGAGTTCCCAGTTCCGGTCCAGGTTGCGGTACCAGTTCAGCGGGCCGGTAAATCCCGCGGCGGCGAACTCGGCAGCGAACACGCCGATATCGCCCTCGGTCAGCCAGCCGGGCAGCGCGGCGGGGTCAGGACATAGGTCCAGGAAGCCGCCGCCAGGCTGGACGACGGGTACCAGCGGAGGTGCCGTGCCAGACGCGCCGTAGAGGACCTTACGGAAGGTCGCGGGGACGTCCTGGGCCAGTTCCTCGTCGGCTCTCCCTGGCTCTTGGAAGTAGAGCATGTAGAAGCCCTGGCCCAGCGCGGCGCGCAGCACCGTCAGCGGCGGGGTGCTCCCGCGCGGCCGGTACGGCACGCTCAGCCCGATCACGCCGCGCACCCGGTCGGGGCGCAGCAGGGCCGCGTGCCAGGCCACCGGAGCGCCCCAGTCGTGACCCGCGACCACGGCCGACTCCTCGCCAAGCGCGTCCATCAGGGCGATCACGTCGCCGGTCAGGTGCAAGATGCTGTAGGCACCGACCGACTCAGGGCGATCGGTCCGGCCGTACCCACGCTGGTCGGGAGCCACCGCGTGAAATCCCGCCGCGGCGAGCGAGACCAGCTGATGACGCCACGAGTACCAGCACTCCGGGAAGCCGTGCAACAGCAGCACCAGCGGCCCGGTGCCCGCTTCCGCGATGTGCATCCGCAGCCCGCGCGCGTCAAGCTGACGATGCTGGATCCCGGCCAGGTCATCCGGCACGAGATGACTCCTCCCATGTGCGCACGGTGACCGCAGTCATCCCGACACGGACAGTACATGCCACTTTGTCACTCATTGCTGACCTGTGAGCCTTCGCCACGGAGCATGCTAGTGGTCACAGATGCGTCGTGGGCTGAGGGGTGGCATGTGAGCCGAAGGCTAGTCCGGCTGGAGATGCCAGTCTTCCCGGACCGAAGAATGTTCCGGTTGCATGACTCGAAGGTCGACCCCGATGCGCCGGGCGGGCCGCTGGCACCGGTGGGGACGCTGGTCAGCGTGAACCGTGAGCAGGTGTGGGTGGGCAGCCTTCAGGAGCACATCGGCGTCCGCGTCACCATCGAGGAGTGGGACACCGCGCCGCCCGCGTTCGGTGACGAGTGGGAGGACGAGGCCAAGGGCACGGTCTACCTCCGTGGCCAGCTCAGCGTCGATATGGGGTCTGCGGGCCGTGCGGTGGAAAACCTGCGGCTCGCCGGAGGTATAGGTGACTACGTGGTCCGCGTCTACGCACGGAATCGCCGGGAGGTCATGCGCCTCTACGACGAGATGTTCGAGCGTGGCGTCGACCCGCTGAGCGATGAATTCCAGCAGGCGCGGAAGAACCTGGAGGGACTCGAGCAGTACCTGCTGCAATTGTGGCGCGAGTACTGACAGGCGGTCGCGAGCGCTGACAGGCGCTACTGTGCGCGAGTGC
>DAIRVB010000550.1:0-1097 GCA_036803065.1 Streptosporangiaceae bacterium | reverse complement strand
CGCGAGTACTGACAGGCGGTCGCGAGCGCTGACAGGCGCTACTGTGCGCGAGTGCTGACGGGCGCTACTGTGCGCGGCTGGGCGCCGAGACCGGGCGTGCCGCCCCCGTCGATGGCGCGGTCGACTGGCCAGCGTTGCTGGCCACCGGGGCCGACGCGGAGGGGCTGACCGACGGATGGTGCGGCACGGTCATCGTCGGGTGGCGGGGTGCGGCAGAGGACCGCCCCGTCGCATGCCTGTCCGCTCCGGTGCGGAACGGGACCAGGGAGTACACCACCAGTGACAGGGCAGCGACCACGATCAGGGTGAGGCAAGACACCACGACCCTCGCCCGCCGGGTCCGCAGCGTGAACATCGTGCGCTTGAAACCGAACGACGACAGGCGGGCGGCGAGCCGCGGATCAGCGTTGCCGAGCCCACGCTCGATCTCATCCAGGATGCGCTGCTCATCCATGGATAGCGCCATGGCGTCACCTCCACCCAGGCCGGTGGCAACTTTCTCTTACTATCCCCCACCGCAAGATCGTTAGCCTTCGTTCGCCTGCGCCTGCCGGGTTTCTGTCGATGTGGGATCAGCTGGCGCGCCGGATCCGGTGCCAGTCAATCGAACATGTGTTTGCTTTTATCGAACGGTAATTCTATAGTCGCCACATGCGATGGGATGCCATGCGGATCCAGGCCGACGAGGCGGCCCAGCCGCCGTCAGCCGGGCATCAGGGAGCGGCCAGCGCGCCTGCGCTGTTCGAGCGCAGCGCGGTCGCCAGATCATTCGATACCCCGGGATTCCGCGGCATGACCTTCTTCGAGGTGCACGCCAAGTCGATCATCAACCGGGTACCCGAGGCCTCCCGGGTGCCGTTCCGCTGGACCATCAACCCCTACCGGGGCTGTTCTCATGGGTGCGTTTATTGCTTTGCCCGTAATACGCACACTTATCTGGACCTCGATGCCGGGCATGACTTCGACTCGAAGATCGTGGTGAAGGTGAACGCCCCGCAACTGGTCCGCAAGGAACTCGCCGCCCGCAAATGGCAGGGCGAGCACGTCGCCATGGGCACGAACGTGGACTGCTACCAGCGGGCCGAGGGCCGCTACCG
>DAIRVB010000549.1:0-3500 GCA_036803065.1 Streptosporangiaceae bacterium | reverse complement strand
AACGAGGGCGGCGCATAGGCGAGCACCTCGCCATGGAAGTCGGGGGCGAGGTCCATGTGGAAGGTCACGACGCCGCCGACCACCCAGTCCCCGCTGATCCGCTGCGGGAACCATGCTTGCAGGTGCTCGGGTTCGGTGATGGCCCGCCACACCATCTCCGGCGGGTGGGCGAGCGGCCGGGTGAACCGCAGCCGCCAGCGTCCTCCAGGGTGCCTTCCATCTGGCCGTTCTCTGCCGGGCTCATCTGGGCTTCTTCCGGTCGTCGTGGTCCATCTCGTCGAGGTGGGCTTCGAGCTTGTCCAGGCTGGCGGCCCACATCCCGCGGTAGGGAGCCAGCCACGCGTCGAGCTCGCGCAGCGGGGCCGGGCGCAGCCGGTAGAGCCGCCGCTGCTCGTCCACGCGCGCCTCGACCAGCCCGGCCTCACGCAGCACCCGCAGATGCTTGGACACCGCGGGCTGGGTCGCCGACAGCTCAGTCACAAGCTCGCCTACCGAGCGCTCCCGGTCACGCACCAGGTCGAGGATCTGGCGCCGCCGGGGCTCAGCGAGCACCTCGAATACCGTCGTCACTCCCCCATGATGCCTGTCCGGTTATATGCCTGTCAAGGCATTCATGCATCATCGTGAGCACTGCGCCCGCGTCCGTCCCGGCGGAGCCCGGACCGCTTAGACCACTAGAGATCCACCGGGTGCAAGGGGATGATCTCCGTGGCGATGACGCCCGCTGCGGCGAGCGGGAGCCCGGCGGCAACACTCGTGGCGCCAGCCAGATCGGGTGCCTCCAGCATCAGCACGGCACCTGGCCGGCCGGGACTCCATGCCTGGACGAGCGCGCCTTTGGCCTTCAGGCCGCGCATGGCAGCCAACTCCTCGGGAAGGAGCCGGCCGAAGAGGGATTCGTCGGCGTTGGGCGCTGGCCGGCAGATCACCAGGAAGTTCATCGAGACGGCCCGCCTCCCGCCCGCCGGGCGGTTGCCATCACGTCATGCATCGTTGCCGACCTCCCGTGGTCATGATAGGTAGAGCCTCGTCCATTCCTACCAGCCAATTCTGACCGGTAATTCCCACGGGGCATCGGCCAGCGGCAACCGCGCGGCACGGCGAAGGCCCGATCGAGGCGGCCGAGGATGCTCGCGCGAGAATTGCCGGGCTGACGACGGAGGGATGGTGCGCGGTGACGGGGCGGCCGACTAACTGGGCGGGCAATGTGGTGTACCGCGCCGACCGGGTGCACCGGCCGCGCAGCGTGGACGAACTCCAGGACCTGGTCTCCGGGAGCCACCAGGTGCGCGCCCTCGGCTCCGGGCACTCGTTCAACCGCATCGCCGATACGGCGGGAGTGCTCGTCTCCGTCGCCGATCTCCCGCCGGTCATGGATATCGACCCGGACCGGGCGACGGTCACCGTCGGTGCCGGGATCCGGTACGGGGAGCTAGCCCAGCGGCTGCACGCTGAGGGCTGGGCCCTGCACAACCTGGCATCGCTGCCGCACATCTCGGTGGGCGGCGCCTGCGCGACCGCGACGCACGGCTCCGGGAACGCCAACGGCAACCTCGCGACGGCTGTCGCGGCCATCGAGATGATCACGGCGGACGGCGACCAGACAGTCCTGCGCCGGGACGCCGACGGCGATCACTTCCGCGCCGCCGTGGTCAGCCTGGGTGCGTTCGGCATCGTCACCAAGCTGACCCTGGACATCATCCCGGATTTCGACGTTCAGCAGTATGTCTACGACGACCTGCCGGGCGAGCAGCTGACGGCTCACTTCGAGGAGATCTTCTCCAGCGCGTACAGCGTGAGCGTGTTCACCAGATGGCAGGGACCCCGGCACCGATTGCTGTGGCTTAAGCGCCGGATCGGCGAGGACGGCTCCTGGAAACCAGAGCCCCAGTGGATGGGCGCGAAGCTGGCCGACCAGCCCCGGCACCCCATCCCCGGCGAGCCGGCCGGCTATGCCACGCAGCAGCTCGGCGTACCCGGCCCCTGGCACGAGCGGCTCCCGCATTTCCGGCTCGACTTCACGCCGAGCAGCGGCGCGGAGATCCAGTCCGAGTACCTGCTGGCGCGGCACGTGGCAGCGGACGCGCTAGAGGCGGTCGCGGGCCTGGGCGAGCGCATTGCGCCTCTCTTGCTGATCTCAGAGGTCCGCACCGTCGCCGCGGATGACCTGTGGATGAGCCCGAGCTACCAACGGGACACCGTCGCGCTGCACTTCACCTGGATCGACGACATCGCCGCCGTGACCCAGGCGGCAGCCGCGATTGAGGACCGGCTCGCCCCGCTCGGGGCGAGGCCGCACTGGGGGAAGCTCTTCACCCTGCCCGCAGCGGCCGTCAACGCGCGGTACGAACGCTCACCCGACTTCCGCGCCCTGCTCGGCCGGGTCGACCCGGCCGGCAAATTCCGCAACGACTTCATCGATCGGTACTTCCCCGCCGGATAGCCGCTCATCGTCGAGAATGCGCCCGGCGGCGGCCCGGATGAGGACGACGGCCCAGGTCCGGAAGGGTCTCCACACCTCGGCGAGCTCGCGGAACTCCGCCTCCGACGGCGGGCCGGCCAACTGGTACAGGCGGGCAGCCAAGGCCAGGGCCTTGGGTTCGCCGACCGGCAGTACATCGGTGAACCCGGTGCCGCGGATCACGATGAGCGCGCTGTAGAACGGGCCGATTCCCTTGATCGACTGCAGCTCCGCCATGGCGGCCTCGGGACCCTGCTTCATGAGATGGCCGACGTCCAGCCGACCCTCCAGCGCTGCGTGCGCGACGCCGTGCAGCCGCCGCAGCTTCTCATCGGGGACGCCAGGGAACGACTCGATTTCCAGCAGCTGGCCGGGTGCCGGGAAGGCTGCCAGCCGCACGCCGTCCAGGTCGAAGACGGCACCATGCGCTTCGCTCAGCCGATCGCGGACCTGCGCCATCTGGCGCGGAGGGCGTCGGGCACTCAGCACCGACCAGGCGGCTGCCTCGTACGGCGAGTAGAACAAGGGCGGCCGCAGTCCCGGCGCAGCCGCCTGCAGCCTGCCGATGACCGGGTCACGCTCGCCTACTCGCAGAAACTCCGCGCCGTCGTGGTCAAGGGACAGCACGCGAGCGACCTGGCGCCGCACCGCGTCTGGGTCGACGTCCGCCGGCCCGCGGAACATGCCGTGCACCTCGGCGGCGCCCGTATCGCCTGGCGGGGCCTGCCGTACCTCAACTCCAACGTGTGCCTGATAGCCGTCCAGGCAGAACGCCAGGCGCATGCAGCCGTCCCGGCCCTGCGCGTCGCGCTGGCCGAAGCCGAACGCGGCCGCCTCGGCCAGCGAGAACGGCCCCCTCGGCGTGATGGTGAATGTTCCTGAGGACATGGGCGCTCCTCGCTGGTCGACTACTAGCAGCCATGCTCCCAGCGGGGTCTGACATTTACGGTCTGCTAAGCCCTATCATCCGCACTGACCCGCCGGGATCTCCGGGGCCCGCCGGGATCTCAGGGGCCGCCGGGATCTCAGGGGCCGCCGG
>DAIRVB010000548.1:0-3502 GCA_036803065.1 Streptosporangiaceae bacterium | reverse complement strand
ATCCCTCCAACAGTGCCTGCTCGCCGAGGGCGACAACGGTGTCCGGCATGCTCTCATTCCCCCGCTCAGGCCTTGCCGATAAGGATGATGGCAATGATCAGGCCGTAGATGGCGATGCCTTCGGCCAGACCGACGACAACCATTGCGCGCCCAAAGATCTCTGGCCTTTCGCTCATGGCAGCCAGGGCGGCGGATCCCGTATAGGCGACCGCCCACGCTGCACCGATGCAGGAAGCGGCAACGGCGATAGCCGCAGCGTAGAGAGCCGCACTGCCGACCCCGCCGGTTGTCCCGGCCGCCACCACCACGGCTGCTGGCGCGGCCCCGCCGGAGGCCGCTGCAGGGCCGGCGTTCAGCGCCGTTGCCAGAAGCGCCAGCGCGCCCACCATCACGGCTGCGTTGATGCCCACCAGCAGCGTGAGGCCTTCCTTCCGTCGGCGCCTCATCAGCAAGATGGCTCCGGTGGTGGCCACAACGAACACGGGAATACTGCCAAGCCAAATATTCACAGGTGGCGCCTTTCAGAGGAGCTGATCGGAGTGTGTCTCAGTGGAAACCACGTGACCTGCCGGATATAGAACCGGCGCCCAGGGGTGGAACGACCGCCCCTCCGACTGGAAGATGCGGGAGAACAGCTCGTAGTACTCCAGCCTGAGGGCCTGGATCCCAGCCACCAGTGCTTCCAGCGCAAAGGCGAGTGCGTTACCCAGAACGAATACAAGGCTGGCCACCAATGCTTGCCAGCCCGGGGCCCACAAGGCCGTCGTCCCATTCCAGACAACCATCATCAGCGCTGCATGCATGAGCCCGAAGACAGCCAGGCGCGCGAACGAGACCACGTTTGACCCCAGACGGATCACGGTGTCGACCAGTTCAACAGAGGCCTGGACCACGCCGGTCCCGCCACCGCCGGCTTCAGCAAAGAGCCCGATGAAGATGAAGGCGAGTGCGGCCACGACCAGTACGGCGGCGCCTGTGACCAGGGGGGCGATGCTTGCCAGGAGCCCCCAGACAAGCAACCCGCCGGCCACGAACAACAAGGAACCGGCAACGCCAGCGCGGGCGTACAGAGCATAGGCCCAGCCGCCCTCCCTGACCCGGTTGATGGTGCCCAAGACGTAGGCAATCGCCAGCAGGAAAGCTCCGAACATCAGGGCGGTGAGCATCAGCGGGATGGGGCTTGACAGGGGCTCAAGCCACAACACAGGCACCAGCCCGGTGGGGCCGAATGCCTCGCCGTACAGGACGCCGAAGAGCATTGAGGTCAGCCCGGCACCAGCCACGAAGAGCCAGATCTTTGTCAGTTTCTCCAGCCTCCTGATCCTGGCGCTGCGCAGGAGCAGGCCGGCAAGCAGCAGCAGGGCCCCCTGACCCACATCGCCGAACATCATGCCGAACATCAGCACATACGCCAGCCCGGCCAGTCTGGAAGGGTCCACGTCTGCGTACGGCACCGTCCCATACGTATCGACAAGCATCCGGGAGCCGTGTGACCGCCCTGCGGTAGTCAACAGGGTGGGCGGCTGCACTCCCCGCGGACGGGCCAGCGGGACGACCGCGGTACCCAGCTCTGCCAGCGTTGTCGTCAGCTCAGAGAGCTCACGGACCGGAGCCCAGCCCACGAATCCGGCGATGGGACCGGAGACGATGGCGGAGTCCGCCGCCCTGTCCAGCTCTGCGGGACCGGCGCCGGGAGTGTAGGGAAGGTCCAACTCGACCGCACCGCTTCGGGCCACTGCCACGAGCATGCCGCGGCAACATGGCTGCGGCGCCACCAAGGCCACCCGCTCCATCCGGACAGGACTGAGAGACTCACGCCACGGCATCGAGCACCTCACTTGATCCGGTGCCGGCGGCAGCGGCAGCCAGACCTACGCGGACCCGCCACGCGTCCATCGCCAGAACGGCGATGGCGCCCAGGACCACACGGGGGCCAGGGCGGGGACTGCCCAGTAGGCGGAAGCCGTCAGCCTCCACCACAGCGCGCATCCGGGCCTCCGCCCGCCACAGCTCTTCCGGGGCCTCAATGCCGCGAAGCACGGGTTGCACCGACGACGGCAGGGCGGCTCGTAGCTCTGCCAGGTCTCGAGCCGTCTCCCACCTCCGGCCCAGGATGGGGCGGGCCAGCTGAAGGATCCGCGGTGCGGGCGCCATGCCTTCGACCAGCACGATCCGGGCCGCGGTCAGGGCACAGGCAGCCCCGGCCCAGGACCGTGCATCCGGGGCGACGACGGCGAGCCTGCGCAGCCACACCAGAGTCAGCACATCCCGCAGGTCGGACTTGCCGCCCCACCCGGTGCCCCCCCACGGGGACGTGCGTACGGCCTCGGCCAGTTCTTCGGCGGAAGCCGCCGTCCGCAACCGGGGCCACGACGTTGCGATCGCCCCGAGGTTGAAGGGGTCGTATGCCGCCTGGCCGCCTTCCAGCCGGCGGGTCAGAGCCACGATGTTGTCGCGTTCAAAAGCGCCGGCCGCGGCACGTGCAAGCCTGGTACCTCCAGCTGGCATCCACCCAGCCAGCACCCTGAGCTGCCACAGCACGGCGTCCTGGGTGGCGTGTTCAGCGACAGCCAGATCGGTGCAGCCCGCCAGCCGGTCGGCGTACGCGGTATCCGCAAGTAGATGAAGCGCATCCGCAAGGCTGTGCTGGCCAGCGAGTCTGCGGCTGCCACCAGCCCCGACCCGACGCTGGGCCATGGACCGGGCCCGGACGGACGCGGCAACCCAGGCGCCGCTCATGGCAGCTGGGTCAGTTGCTCGGACGAGGGCTGCTGGGACGTCAGCCGCTCGGACAACAATGTGGCAATGACCTTCTGGACTGTGCCGGGCAGCCGCGCAGTCCCGGCCTCTTCCAGGTCGTCAGCTTCCTTACCCGCCTGGGCAAGCAGTAGTGCGTCCTGCACTGTCGCGGCCTGCTCCACGCCAGCTGCGGCCCGGGCACGCTCCGCACCCGCATCGAGCCGCGCTTTGGCAACGATGGCCGCCGCCTGTGCATGGGCGCGGGAAAGTACGTCGTCCGCCTCCCGCCGCGCCTCCTCGACCAGCTCCCGGCAGGACTCCAGGTCTGTTGCGAGGGCAGCGAACACGGGTGCCAGCTCGGCCGCAGGACCCTGGTCATCGGCAGCCGGGACGCCTGCCGGACCCGCGGGGCCGGGCGCGCCCACCGGGCGGAACCGGTCCAGGATGTTCGAACGTGCCATAACGCCTCCCCAGTGTGGAAACGCTCCGATCCTAAGGCGATGCAGGCCCCAATTAGTAGGTCAAGAACCTAATGACACTGCAGGTCCGACCCCCTAGAGTTCAATCACGGGATCATGTGGTGCTCGCTTCACACCACCACGATCGTGGACTCGCTGCGGATCTGCCGAGGAGGTCACGAACATGTCGGAAGCCTTCGATTTGACCACATCCACCGGATCAGAGCCGGGCGCCCGTTGAACTGTTGAGCGCACCCCCAAGCGAACCCCGCTGATCGGCGACTATGAGGAACGCCGCCGGACTT
>DAIRVB010000547.1:0-3507 GCA_036803065.1 Streptosporangiaceae bacterium | reverse complement strand
CCATACAGAGTAAGGATATCGGTCACATCCCGGATCTTGGAACCCGCCCGGCCCAGCTCCAAGCGGCTGATCTTCGACCCGGACGCCCGGATCGTCTCCCCCGCGTCCTCACAGGTAATTCCCGCTTCCTCGCGCAGCCGCCGCAGCTGAGCGCCGAGCAGCATCCGCGCCACCGTGGGACCTGGGTGCGGACATGCTTGCGCGTCGCCGTCGCCGGGTTGCTGCGGCTGGGCAGCCGCTATGGCGGCCGCGGCACCGCCGCCGTCAGCCATCGTTGGCACTGACCCGCTCGAGACGTCCGGAGTTTGCACAGCTACGTGGCCTTTCGTAGGCAATTACCGGCAGCAGGAAGCAGGGAGACCCGGCGGCGTCACGGCTTGCGGGCGACTCCGCAGAAGTGCATCACGTCCACCACCGCGCCGACTTCGGCGAGGTCCGGGCGCCATCGCGAACATGAGACCACACCGGGCTCGACCAGTTCGGTTCCCTCGAAGAACAGGCGCAGCTCGTCGCGGGGGCGCAGGCACATCGGGACCGCACCGCTGGAGTTCCAGAACTCGAGCGCGACGGCCGCCGGTTCGGCGTCGACCTCGGTGGTGGGGTGGGAGATGGCAATGTAGCTGCCGGATGGCACGCCACCCAGAAGCTGGTGCAAGATCGCCCGCGCCTCGTCTGTATCCACGATGAAGTTCAAGATTCCCAGCATCATGATTGCCACTGGCTGGGTGAAGTCGAGCGTTTGGGCCGCTTGCTCCAAGATCTTGCCTGGCTCACGCAGGTCGGCGTCGATGTAGTCGCACGCGCCTTCCGTCGTGCTGGTCAGCAGGGCGCGGGCATGCACGAGCACCAGCGGATCATTGTCGACGTAGACGATCCGGCACTCGGGCGCGATGCGCTGTGCGACCTTGTGGGTGTTGTCAACCGTGGGCAGGCCGGTGCCGATGTCGAGGAACTGCCGTATACCTTGCTCTTGAACGAGAAAGCGCACGGCACGGGCGAGAAAGTACCGGTCGGCGCGCGCCGAGCGGACCAGTTCGGGAACATAGGCAAGGATCTTGTCACCCATCTCCCTGTCGACCGGGTAGTTGTCCTTCCCGCCGAGCCAGTAATTCCATATCCTCGCCGAATGGGAAACGGCCGTGTCGATCTTCGGCTGCGCCGAACCAGAAACGGCCATGTGCTCGACCACGGATGATCTCCTGCGGTGGTTTCTTCCAGTGCGTCATCTGATAATTTAGACGCTCTCCCGCCTTTTGTGCACCCTGTCACCAGATCTTCACCCTCTGCCCTGCGTTCAGCAGCTGTGGTGATCGACTTAGGACCCGAATCGGGACGCTGACCTGGGAGTATGGCTGAATCGACGCGTGACGCGTGTGTTGCTAGGCCAGAGGGCGGGCTCAATGCCACGGGGAATCAGGGTAAAACTGCCCGAGGCGCAAGCTGGTTGCGGTTACCTTGAGTGATATCCGCTGGTCCCGGGGATGTTTTCCGGGTGTCCAGCGAGACGGGTGAGGCTCCTGCTAGAAGAGGGATTGTCTAGATCCTGACTCTTCTTCGCAAGGAGCCTCCGTGTCTTCTTACCCTGCCGCGCCGCTTGCTGTCAGTTTTTCCGCAGATCAGGCGGATCTCCCGGCCGGGATCATGGTCGCGGTGCGGCTGCGTGACCTGGTGTCCCCGCTGAAGAACGGCGTGATGGTGACGGAGGAGGACCGGTCGGCGCTGGCCGTGGCGGGCACGGAGAAGATCCGGACCGGCGGCCGGGTCGTGTTCCTGAAAGCGGTGGCGGTCACCGAAGCGCAGGTCACGAGGGACGGGAAGGTCCGGGCGGCGGGCAGCCCGGTTCATCACGCGACGCTGGGCCCGGCGGAGGACTGGCTGGACGCGCACGCCGGGCCGGGCGTGATCGACGGCATCGCGGAGCGCGCGGTCCTGGACAGGCGGTATGTCAAGGGGGCATACAAGCGGCTGCTGGCCGCGGCGTTCATGATCCGGGCGATCGTCCTGCAGACCCTGATGCCGGAAGCGCAGCTCAGTGACGTGATCACCGCGCTGGCCGGGGACCTGGCCCTGGTCCCCTGGTCGAGCCGGTGGGAGCCGGCGTCGGAGCGGGCCTGCCTGGACTGGCGGAAGGCGCTGGGCCCGGCCCCGCTGAAGGAACTGCAGCACACGGTGCTGGCCGCCGCGCAGGACGAGCACGCCGGAAGAGACGGCCAGTCGTCCCTCACCATCGGGAAGGACAGGCCGCTGGCGGCCCATTCGGCCGACGGGTCGGTGCTGCGGGTCCCGGACACGCCGGGCAACCGGGCCGGGTTCGGGTCCGTCGGCACCGCGGACGACTCATCAGCATGGCCGTCCGTGCGGCTGTACCCGCTGAGCAACTGCCTGACCAGGTCCCTGCTCGCCATGACCTGGGGCCCGGCGGGGTCGGACAAGACTGCCTCTGAGCAGTGCCTTCTCGACGCAGTAATGCGGGACTTCCCGCACGTCCTCTCCAAAGACCAGGTCTGGCTGCTGGACCGGCTCTGGCACGGCGTCTTCCGCCTGAAGGAACTGGCCCGGCTCACGCACTTCGCCGTCCGGCTCAAAAGCGACATCAGGCTGGAGAAGATCTCGGAAATCTATCCTGACCACTCGTACCTGGCGCGGGTCTCCGGCGACGGCGCCACCATGACCGTCCGGGTCATCGAGTACGACGTCGCCGTCGAGGGACAGGATGTCCCGGAGATGTTCTGCCTGATCACCGACCTCCTGGACTGGGAAGAGCACCCCGGCCCCGAGCTCGCCGCACTCTATAAATGGCGATGGGACGGATCCGAGACCGGGCTCCGGGAAGCCAAGGCGACCTTGCACGGCGCCGGGCCCGGCACCGGGGCGATGCTCCGCTCTGGCAGCCCCCTCCTGATCGCGCAGGAGATCGCCGCCTGGGCCTGCGGGACCGAGATGACCCGCGGCGTCACCCGCGCCGCCGCCCGCGCCGCCGCCCCCGCCCGGAAGGGACGCCGCGCCGGGCTCCCCGTCCGGTCCCGCGACCTGTCCCTGACCCGCGCCCGCCGCCTCATCCTCGCCGCGATCCGCACCGGGAAGACCAGCTACCGGGCCGTGACCAGGCAGATCGCGAAATACCGGGTCGTCACCGACCGGAACCGGCACCGCGACCGCAAGTCGAAATCGCCCAGCACCTTCCCGCACTCCGGGCCGAAGGACAGGATCACCCGCATCGCCCCGGCCGTCATCACCATGGCCAACACACCCGCCTGACCAGCGGAAACCCCCGGAATCCCGCCCCGCGGAAACCCGTCAGAACACCGTAAAACGCCCAGCCGGCCCGTGGAACCGGCCCGCCACCGGCACGGCATGCCGGCCACCGTCATGCCCCCAACCCGGGAACTACGCAACGTCACCGAAAGCAGAACCACCCATCAAGGCCTAAACCCCGAAAGCCCGTGGCATTGGGGGCTGAGCGGCGTCGTGTTCGACGAAGTCAACTCGAACATCCTCCCTGATCGC
>DAIRVB010000546.1:0-3511 GCA_036803065.1 Streptosporangiaceae bacterium | reverse complement strand
TCATCCGGGCCGCTGTGCTTCTTCTACGGATAGCCCGCCGAGATCTGGCGGGCACACCTCATGTATCCAGTGGCCGTCTGGTAGCCGCCGCACATCCTGGCTCGCGGTAATGACCGCTCCGCATCGCTCGCAAACCTCACCGGGAGCGTGTGCCTCGTTGCCTTCCGGTTCGAGGTACTCCAGCTCCGCCTCCGCGCGGTCGTGCTCTTCGATCTCCTGCTCGGCCCGGTCCTCGGGGTCCCTGGGCAGGGCACGCCCGGACTGTTGCCTCATTCGCTCTTCCTCGCCGTACTCGGGCGTTATGGTCATCGTGTCCTCTTGGGTGTCCGCGATCGCAGGGCGCTTTGCCTGCGAGCCCAGTCTGACACTGGCGCTGCCCAGTTACCCGGCGGCTGGATACGATGCGGCGAGCATGTCCGGGATACGGCCATCACGGTTGTTGACTTCTTCGAGGTCCGGGGGAGAGGCGCCAGCCGGGCTCTTGAGAAGGTGCTCGGCACGGTCGGGAAGCCTGATCTCGCCACTAGCCTCCTGCGCCACTAGCCTCCTGCGCCACTAGCGTCCCGCGCCACCAGATCAGAGATGCTGAAATGCGGGCCGACGCGCTGCGCGACTACGGTGCCTGGCGCGGCCTGGTCGCGGAGGCTGGGCGGCTCGGCGTCGACAGCGGCCGCTTCGCCACGCAGAGCACGCCGGAACGCATCGCCGTGCTGACGATCGCACTCGTCGACGGGGTCGGTATACCGCTCGCGCTCGGCGATCCGCAGGTCACCGAGCGCGGAGCGATCGAGGATGTGCTCTCCGCGCTCGATCAGCTGCTGCGCCCGCAGGCCGCGGCACCTGGCGCCATGGACCGGGCCCAGCGGCTGTAGTCAGGGTCACCTTGGGGTGGCAATACGGGCCTTCGCCGCTGCTGACTACACTTGGGAGTTCCGTCAGCATCCGGGGGGATCTGTGTTGCGGAAAAATCTCAGATTCGGCGTGGCTGGGGGGGCCGGGTGCGCGGTGTTGAGTGCATTGTTCCTCATTGTCCCGCAGGTGTCCGCTTCGTCAGTTACACCGATATGTGGCCAATATCAGCACATGCCGGTCGCAAACAAGCTTGGCGAGAGCTTCATCATCAGGAATGACAACTACGGCGGCCAGCCGGAGTGCATCAGCAACTCCGATGCGTGGCCCAATTTTGCCGTCACCCAGTCGTCGGCGAGGTCCAGGAGCGGGCCGCCGATGGCTTTCCCATACATATTCCTGGGCTGCAGCTGGGGACTCTGCACCCCGGGAAGCGGCCTCCCGGCCAGGGTTTCCGCACTGCACGACCCACTGACGAGCTGGACCACCTCCCTGCCCGGCGGCGGCATCTGGGACGCGACTTACGACATCTGGTTCAACAAAACGCCGATTACTAGCGGGCAGGCAACAGGCGGAGAGCTCATGATCTGGATTAATTCCCACGGGCAGCCTGTGCCACGTGCCAACACCCCTATCGTATGGGAAGATCACGCCAGGTGGTACCTGAAGAGCTGGATAACGCACCACGCCGACATCAAATGGCGCCTCATTCAGTTCCGCCGGGTCCGGCCCGTTTCGCAGGTCGCCAATCTCCACGTGGGTGCGTTCATCGATCAGGCGGAAGCTCATCACTGGATCCGGCCATTGTCCTGGATGCTCAACATTGAAGCGGGATTCGAGATCTGGAATGGCGGCAGCGGCCTGGCCACGAACTGGTTCGGGGCACGGGCCTAGTGGTCTGTAAGAGGAGTTCCTCCTGGCTGCACGTCACCCCGGGGCTTCCGGCCGACGGCCCCGGCGATCTTCAGCCGGGTGGGCGCCGAGATCGTGTCCGGCCGCCACTCCTGCACGCTGGTCAGGCCGGGTTCCACGAGCTCGAAGCCGTCAAAGAAGCGCAGAATCTGGTCCCGGGAGCGGAAGTAGGTCTCCACCGGCGTGCCCGCCGCCACCGCGCGCAGCGCGGCCATCGCCTGCTGGTCACTCTCGCTGGAGAATTGGGACAGCACCAGGTAGCTGCCGGGCCGCATGCGATCGCGGAACTGCGCGACGATCCCGGCCGGGTCTTCGGCGTCCGAAACCAGGTGCAGTACCGCCACGCAGAGCACGCCTACTGGATGGTCAAAGTCGATCAGCCGCGAGACGTCCGGGCCCTCCAGGATCATCTCTGGCTGGCGGATGTCGGCCTGGACCGAAGCCACCTGGTCGTCGTGGCCGAGCAACGCCGTGTTGTGAGCCTGCACGATCGGGTCGTAGTCGACATAGACCACGCTGGCGGACGGGTCAGCCTCGCGCGCTACTTCGTGCACGCTCGGCGAGCTCGGGAAGCCGGTCCCCAGGTCGATGAACTGGCGGATGCCCGCGTCTGCGAGCACGCGCACGGCGCGGATCGCGAATGCCCGGTTCGCCCGGGCCAGCCGGCGCTGGTCCGGGGCCACGGCCAGGACCTTGTCGGCCGCCGCCCGGTCTACCTCGTAGTTGTCCTTGCCACCCAGCAGGTAGTCATAGATCCGCGCGGCGCTTGGCTTCGCTGGGTCAAAGCCCGGTGGCAGGCCGGCACTCTGGGTCATCCGCAGCCTCCCCGGCCCGCCGTCGTCCCCCTCCGGCAGGAGACTACCGTGCCGGCACGTGCCTGGGCGCCAGCGCTCATGTCGCACTTGACCTTGACCTTGGGGCAGGCTTCACGATCAGAGTGCTGGGTAACGCGCCCGCCCTGAAGGAAGCCCATGACCTACATGACGATCGGCGAATTCGCCGAGCTGACCCGCCTATCGCCCAAGGCGCTGCGCCTCTACGACCGGCTCGGCCTGCTGGTACCGGAGCCGGTGGACGCCGGCACCGGCTACCGCCTCTATGCCCGCGATCAGGTTGAGGCGGCGCGGCTGGTGGGCCTGCTCCGCCGGCTCGACATGCCCCTGGCGGTCATCGCCACGGTGCTGGCGGCCGATGACGCTGGTGCCGCTCGCGCGGTGTCGGAGTACTGGCAGCAGGCCGAGGCCACCATGGCCGGTCGCCGCGCGGTCGTGGGCTACCTTCAGGCCCGACTCACAGGAGCCAGTCACGCCATGTACGACATTCAGGCCCGCAGGATGCCCGAGCGCAAGCTGCTCACCATCAACCGCCACGTCCACCTGGCCGGAACCGACGCGTTCTTCACCTACGCGTTCTCGCGGCTGCGTTCAGCCGCGCCGGGCATCGAGGGAATCGCCGGGGTCCCGTTCCTGATCTTTTACGGTGAGGTCAGCGACGACAGCGACGGCCCGATAGAGCTGTGCCGTCCTGTGGTCGCAGAGGCCGGCGCGGAAGCGGTCGAGGCTATGGCCGACGTCCAGCTCCGGGTCGAACCGGCGCACGACGAGGTGTACATCCGGCTCGCCCTCAAGGACATGGGGTGGCCGGCGATGCTGCCCGCGGCTGACGCACTCGAAGCGTGGACGAGCGAGCGCCACCGCCGGCCGGCCGGAGCCCTGCGCCAGGTCCTGATCGCCGACCAGCGCAGCGCCGC
>DAIRVB010000545.1:1755-3520 GCA_036803065.1 Streptosporangiaceae bacterium | reverse complement strand
TCCGACCCGCCGTAGATCGTGTCGGCCCGCCCGAACAGGTACAGCCGCTGCCAGTCGTCGAGGTCATACGGTGCCCCCCGGGCCACCATGGACGGGGCGCCCAGCACCTCCATGGCCAGTTCACCGAGCCCCTGGTGCCAGCGTGACCACAGCAGCTTCATCACCGACGCCTCGGCTCCGGTTCCGGTGGCGGCCGTCCCCGGGCCGGCCGTTTCCGGGACGGCCGCGTCCACCGCGGCTACGGTGGCCAGCGCGTGGGCACGCATGACCTCCAGGCCGATCCACGCCCGGGCCAGCTTGTCGCGAAGCACGGGATCGGTTCCGGCCGCGGTGTGCCGGGCCACATCCACCAGGCCGTCGAGTTCCCGCCGGAACGCGACCTGCTGGCCGAGCGTGGCCACGCCCCGCTCGATGGCGAGAGTGGCCCGGGCGACCGGCCAGCCGTCGCCGGCCGCACCGACGACGAGATCGCGCTCGGTCCGGGCGCCATCGAAGAACACCTCGTTGAACTCGGCCGTGCCGGTGAGCTGACGGATCGGGCGTACCGTGACCCCGGGCTGGCGCATGGGCACGAGCAGGTAAGACAGGCCCGCGCCGCGCCGCGAGCCGGCCAGCGTCCGGGCCAGGACGAAGCACCAGTCGGCCACGTGGGCCAGGGATGTCCACACCTTCTGCCCGGTGATCACCCACTGGTCGCCGTCGAGGGTCGCGGTGGTGGCCACGGCGGCCAGGTCCGACCCGGCGCCGGGTTCGGAGAATCCCTGGCACCACAGATCCCGGACCGCCGCGATCGCGGGCAGGAACCGCTGCCGCTGCTCCGGCGTGCCGAACGCGATCAGGGTAGGCCCGAGCAACTCCTCGCCCAGATAGCCGACCCTGGCCGGCCCGCCGCTGCGCGCGTACTCCTCGTGGAAGATGACCTGCTGGGCCAGCGTGGCGCCGCGGCCGCCATACTCGGCCGGCCAGCCCAGGCAGGTCCAGCCCGCCGCCGCCAGGTGCCGGTTCCAGGCCAGCCGCTCGGCGTGTGCCTCGTGCTCGCGACCGGGACCGCCCGCCCCCCGCAGCCCGGCGAAGCGGCCGGTCAGGTTCTCCGCCAGCCACTGCCGGACCTGATGGCGGAACTCCTCATCCTGCACGCTCAGCCGCACCCGCGCCTCCTGCGAGGAAGACCCGCGGGCGACGAACCCCACGGGCCCGCGGGGGGATGCGGGCCCGCGGGGCGCCGAGCCTGGCCAGCAAGTGCCGCCACGCGTAGGCTCAGCCTACCAAGCACTTGCTTCGTTGGAGGCGTCGGGTGGAGTTCACCGTCCCGGCCGCGGTGGCGAGCGCCGCGCGGGAGTTCGGCGACGCGACAGCGCTGGCCGAGCCGGGCGGCCCGCGGTTCAGCTATCGCGAGCTGCACGAGCGGGTTTCCGCGGTCGCGCGGGCGCTCATCGCCGAGGGGGTGGCCCCGGGAGACCGGGTGGCCATCTGGTCCCCCAACACCCATCACTGGGTGCTCGGCGCGCTCGGCGCGCTGCACGCGGGCGCGACCCTGGTGCCCGTCAACACCCGGTTCACCGGCCCCGAGGCGCTCGATGTGATCAGCCGCAGCGGCGCGCGCGCCCTGATCGTGGCCGGCTGGTTCCTGGGCGCCGACCGGCTCGCCGCGCTGCGCGCCGCCGAAAAGCACAACACCACCAGCACACACAACGCTTGGCCCGGCACCGGATGCCTCGACCAGCTCCGGGTGGTGGTGCGGGTGCCCGTCGAGGCGGCCCCAGTG
>DAIRVB010000545.1:0-1655 GCA_036803065.1 Streptosporangiaceae bacterium | reverse complement strand
CCCAGTGAATGACCCAGTGAATGACGGGGTTATCCACTGGGACGAGTTCCTCGCCCGGGCCGCCCGGGTCCCGGAGAGGCTGGCCGACGCGCGCGCCGCGATGGTGCAGCCCGAGCACGTCAGCGACATCCTGTTCACGTCCGGCACCACCGGGCGGAGCAAGGGCGCGATGAGCGCCCATCGCCAGTCGCTGGCCGTCGCCCAGGCCTGGGCCGACTGCGGCGGCCTGAACAGCGCCGACCGTTATCTCGTGGTCAACCCGTTCTTCCACAGCTTCGGCTTCAAGGCGGGCATCCTGGCCTGCCTGGTCAGCGGCGCCACCCTGGTGCCGCTGCCGGTGTACGACGCCGAGCAGGCCATGCGGCTGGTCGACGCCGAGCAGATCACCGTGTTCCCCGGCGCGCCCACGATCTACCAGACCATCCTCGATCACCCGGGCCGGGCCGCCCGCGACCTGTCCAGCCTGCGGCTCGCGGTCACCGGCGCGGCGACCGTTCCGGTCGCCCTGGTCGAGCGGATGCGCCGGGAACTGAGCTTCGACACGGTGCTCACCGCCTACGGGCTGACCGAGGCGGTGGTGGCGACGATGTGCCGGCCCGGCGACGACCCGCAGACCGTGGCCCGCACGTCGGGGCGGGCCACCGCCGGCTTCGAGATACGGGTGGCCGGGCCGGATGGGCCCGCGACCGCCCATCCCGGCGAGCAGGGCCCCGGTGAAATCCTGCTCCGCGGGCCGAACGTGATGCTGGGCTATCTCGACGACCCAGCCGCGACCAAGGCCGCCGTCGATGCCGACGGATGGCTGCACACAGGCGACATCGGCCGCCTCGACCCCCGCGGTTACCTGACCATCACCGACCGGCTCAAGGACATGTACATCTGCGGCGGCTTCAACGTCTACCCGGCCGAGGTGGAGCAGGTGCTGGCCAGGCTCGACGGCGTCGCCGAGTCAGCCGTCATCGGCGTGCCCGATGGCCGGCTCGGCGAGGTCGGCAAGGCGTACGTGGTCACCCGCCCCGGCCGCAGTCTGGACGCGGCGGACGTGCTGGCTTTCTGCCGGGAGCGGCTGGCCAACTACAAGGTCCCCCGCCAGGTGGAGTTCCGCGCCGACCTGCCGCGCAACCCGGCGGGCAAGCCGCTCAAGCGACTGCTCAGGGAGGAATGTGGATGACCGGTGAGACCGCCCAGGGCCAGCTGCCTGTGCCTGAGGAACCCGTACTTGAGGAGCCCGCACCCGAGGAACCCGTGCGATACGAGCAGCGCGGTGCCGTGGCCCTGGTGACCCTGAACCGGCCGCGGTACCGCAACGCACAGAACTCGGCGATGACCTACGCCCTGGACGCGGCCTTCGCCCGCGCTGTGAACACCGACGACGTCGCGGTCATCGTGCTGGCCGGCGCGGGTGACCACTTCTGCGCGGGCCATGACATCGGCACGGCCGGCCGGGACGTCGACGTGTCCTTCGACCGCCAGGCGGTGCTGTGGTGGGACCACGTGGGCAAGGCCGGCGCCGACGCCCGGTACGCCCGCGAGATGGAGGTCTACCTCGGCATGTGCCGGCGCTGGCGGGACATGCCGAAGCCGGCCATCGCGATGGTGCAGGGCGCGTGCATCGCCGGCGGCCTCATGCTCGCCTGGGTGTGCGACCTGATCGT
>DAIRVB010000544.1:0-3521 GCA_036803065.1 Streptosporangiaceae bacterium | reverse complement strand
GGGAGGCGCCGGCGATAAGCGCGGCTGCCGCGACCAGTGGCACGGCGAGGGGCACGGCTAGCGCGAAGAGAACCAGTGAAAAGGCTGGCACGGAGAGGCTTGCCCGTAGGGCACTGCTGGTTGCACCTGGGTTTGCGGCGGCGGGTCACGGTCCCGGCGGCCAGTCGACGCAATGGCAGCCGAGCTTGGCGTTCAGGTCAAGGACTCTCCCTGGGGGCGCGAGATCGGGCTCCGCGATCCTGATGGCAACCGCCTTCGGGTGGCCATCCCACCGGGCTGAGGGATGCCGTGCCCGCCGCCGGGCAGCCACTCCAGCCAGCGGGGCAGGTACCAGGTGCGCTCGCCGAGCAGCGCCAACGCGGCCGGGACCAGGATGCCGCGCACCACGGTCGCGTCGATAAGCACGGCCGAGGCCAGGCCCACGCCGATCATCTTCAGGTCGATGATGGACAGGGTCGCGAAGATGGAGAACACCGCGACCATGATGACGGCCGCGCTGGTCACCACCCCGGAGCACGCCGCGATGCCGCCGACCACCGCATCCGGGGTGCTCGCCCCGCGCCCGCGCAGCTCCCGGATCCGGCTGAGGATGAACACGTGGTAGTCCATGCTCAGCCCGAACAGGAACACGAACATGAACAGCGGCACCCAGGGGATGATCGCGCCGAACGAGGTGAAGCCGAGCAGGCCCTGCAGGTGGCCGTCCTGGAAGATCAGCGTGATCAGGCCGTACGCCGCGCCGACCGAGAGCAGGTTCAGCCCGATCGACACCAACGGAATGATCAGCGACCGGAAGGCCATCATCAGCAGCAGCAGCGCCAGGCCAGCTACCACCGCAAACACGATGGGCGTCCGGGAGCGCAGCGCCGCGCTGAAGTCGTAGCCGCCCGCCGTGTTCCCGGTGACCGCGAAGCTGGCCCCGGGCACGGTCCCGATGGTGGCCGGCAAGATCTGGTTGCGCAGGGCCAGCAGGGCACTGCTCGACGCGGAATCCGTGCCGTTGCCGGCGAGCGGAACGGATATCACCAGCCCGCGGCCGCCCGCCACGGCGGCCGCCGTGACCGGACTGTGGATCACCCCGCCCGCTGAAGCCCTGGCCTGGAGCGCGGTGACTGAAGCCCGCATCCTGGGCCCGGAGAGGTCCCCGCCCGTCACGACCACCTCGGCCGGTGACGGCCGCCCGGGGAAGGCGCGCTGGATCTGGTCGAGGGTACGCACCACGGGCAGCCTGGTCGGCAGGTCGATCGACGGGCTGCCGGTGCGCATGCCCAGCGCGGGCGCGGCCAGCGCGAGCAGGGCTACCGCGGCTGCCCCGCCCCACACCACGGGGCGGCGCACGACCTGGCGGACTAGGGCGGCCCACAGCTGGGAGGGCCGGGCCTCGGTCCGTCGGCGGCCCAGGAAGGGGATCCTGCCCCGGTCCGTCCACGGCCCGAGCAGGGAAAGGAGGGCCGGCAGGAAGGTGACAGAACCCACCACCGCGACGCCGACCACCGTGATCGTGCCGACCGCGATGCCGGTGAAGAGGTCGATGCCGGTGAGCAGCAGCCCGGCCAGCGAGATCATCACGGTGAGGCCGGAGACCAGGATGGCGCGCCCCGAGGTAGCCGCCGCCGTGGCCAGCGCTGCGGGAAGGGAGGCGCCCTGAGCCCGTTCCTCCCGCTCGCGGCGCAGGTAAAACAGCGAATAGTCGACACCGACGGCCATCCCGATGATGAGCACCACCTCGGAGGTGCTGGAGCCGATGGGCAGCCACCGGCTGGGCACCGCGAGCAGTGACACCGCGACGATCACCGCGCTCCCGGCCAGCAGCACCGGGATGCCGGCCGCGATCAGCGCGCCGAACACGGCGATCAGCAGCACCAGCGTGATCGGTACCGAGGTGAGCTCGGCCTTGCGGAAGTCCTTGCTCATCAGGGTGTTGGCGGCCTGGTCGGTGCTCGCGCCGCCTGCCTCGGCGACAACCAGGCCATGATGACTGGCCTGCACCGCGGCGACCGCGGCCATGTCCGCGGCGACGGTGGCATCCGCGCTGCTGTGCGGCCCCGCGACCTCGAACGTGACCAGGGCGCTGCGGCCATCGGCGGAGACCAGAGCCTGCCCGCCGGGGCCAAGTGGGGACCGGATGTCCCGCGCCGCCTTGGGCAGCCGCTGCAGCGCGCGGACCACTTCCGCGATCGCACTGCGCATGGCCGGGTCTCGGGCGTAGCTGGTATCGGGCCCGGCGCTGCGGGCCTGGATGAGCACGCGCTCGGCAGGCGGGGTGACCACGTGGAGCTGGTGCAGCATCTGCTCGGCCTGGCCGGCCTGCCCCGGATCGTACTGCGGCTGGCTCTGCGTGCCGAGCATCCGGCCGGCCAGCAAGGCCGCTCCGGCCAGGACGAGCCAGCCAGCGATCACCGCGATCCGGTGCCGCGCGCTCCAGCAGGCGATCCGCTCCACCATGAGCGCTGGCGGGCGGTGCGGCGTGCGCACTTCGGCAGGCGGCGTGCGCACGCCGGGCACCGGAGTCCGCATCTCGGGCCGGGCTGGGTGGAGCAGCTCGCTCATCGGGCCTCGCGGGGTCAGGGTGGGACGACAGGCATGTCAGAGTGGTTATCTGACGGCCGTGTCAGGCTTCCTGACCAGCATGCCAAACCTTCTGACGTTTATGTCAGGTGTCGTGCCAGGTTTTGCTGATCTGTGGCCCGGCCGGCACCGGCGAGTTCGCGGTCACATGGGCGCGTCGAGGCGGCGGCCGGGCAGCCAGCGGAGCCAATGTGGCAGATACCAGCAGCGCTCGCCGAGCAGCGCCATGGCCGCGGGGAGCAGGATCCCGCGCACCACGGTGGCGTCGATGAGCACCGCGGCAGCCAGGCCCACGCCGAGCGTTTTGGTGTCGACGATGGGCAGCGTGGCCAGGATAGAGAACACGGCGACCATGATCACGGCCGCGCTGGTCACCACTCCGGCGCTCCCGGAGATGCCGCCGACGACCGCGTCCCGGGTGCTGGCCCCGCGCGAGTGCAGTTCGCGGATCCGGCTCAGGATGAACACGTGGTAGTCCATGCTCAGCCCGAACAGCAGCACGAACATGAACAGCGGTACCCAGAAGATGATCCCGCCGAACGAGGTGTAGCCGAGGAGTCCCTGCAGCCGGCCGTCCTGGAAGATCAGCGTTATCAGGCCGTATCCGGCGGCCACCGACAGCAGGTTGAGCGCGACCGAGACCAGCGAGATCGTGACCGAGCGGAACGCCACCAGCAGCAGCAAGAACGCGAGCGGCTGACCCTCTCGTCCGGCAGATCCAGTCCGGCCCGTTCGTGGTGGTCCTGATGCCAGAGGAGAACGGGACCGGCGGCGAGCGTCCAGCAGCTGGGGGGCCCGACGATGAGTAGGTGGCCGGGAGGCGAGGCTGAGGTAGAGCAACTCGTCGCTCGCAGGGAACTGGAGCTGGTGGCGGGGCTGACGGCTCCCCGCTGCTCGCGCAAGCAAGCAAGACGGTGGCGACGGCTGCCGTCGTGGTCCGCAACGATGCCTAC
>DAIRVB010000543.1:0-3533 GCA_036803065.1 Streptosporangiaceae bacterium | reverse complement strand
GGTCCCGCACATCCGCGCGGGCGAAGGCCGCGGTCCGGCCGCCGGCGGCCGGCAGCAGGGCAGCGTCCGCGGGCTCGTTCCGGCCGCACACCAGGACCCGCGCTCCGGCTCGCAGGAACTCGCGCGCGATGCCTGCCCCGACGCCCCGGGTGCCACCGGTGACGATGACGCCCTGGCCCGCGAAATCAGCGACCCGCATGGGCCTCATGTTAGGGTTTGTGACCAAGCAAACGCTAGGTCGAGCCAAAGAGCACCGGGGCGGCGGCGATGGGGATTGAGGTGCGCGCCAGCGGCGGGGTCACCGAGGTGATCATCGACTTCCCGCCGGTCAACGCGCCGCCGGTCGCGGGCTGGTTCGAACTCGCCGACGCCGTCACCTCGGCTGGCGCCGATCCGGGTGTGCGGGCCGTGGTCCTCGCCGCGGAGGGGCGCGGCTTCTGCGCCGGGGTGGACATCAAGGAGATGCAGCGGACTTCCGGGCATGAGGCCCTGGTCGGCGCCAACCGCGGCTGCTTCGCCGCGTTCGCCGCCGTCTATGACTGCGCGGTGCCGGTGATCGCCGCGGTGCAGGGGTTCTGCCTCGGCGGCGGTGTCGGGCTGGCCGGCAACGCCGACATCGTGATCGCCGCCGATGACGCCACCTTCGGCCTGCCGGAGGTCGACCGGGGCGCGCTCGGCGCGGCCACGCACCTGTCCCGGCTGGTGCCGCAGCAGCTGATGCGGGCCATGGTCTACACCTGCCGCACGGTGACGGCACAGCAATTGCTGAGTTTCGGCACGGTGCTCGACGTCGTTCCCGCTCGCGACCTGCGCGCCGCCGCGATCGCCGTGGCCGGTGAGATCGCGGCCAAGGAGCCCGCTGTCATCCGGCTGGCCAAGCAGTCCCTGAACGGCATCGACCCCGTCGACGTCAAGCGCTCCTACCGGTACGAGCAGGGGTTCACCTTCGAGCTCAACCTCACCGGCGTCTCCGACGAGGCGCGCCAGGCCTTCGTGGACGGGCACCAACGGTGATCACGTGACCGGCATCGTGATGAGCCCGGCTGACGTGGCCGGCGAACTGCGCTCCGGCATGACGATCGGGATCGGCGGCTGGGGATCCCGGCGCAAGCCGATGGCGCTGGTACGCGCCATCCTGCGATCCGACCTCACTGACCTCACTGTCGTCTCCTACGGAGGGCCCGATGTCGGGCTGCTGATCGCGGGCGGCCGGGTCCGCCGGGTGGTCTGCGGCTTCGTCTCGCTCGACTCGATCGCCCTGGAGCCACATTTCCGGCTGGGGCGCCAGAACGGGGCAGTCGAGCTCACCGAGGTGGACGAGGGGATGCTGCACTGGGGCCTGCTCGCGGCGGCGCACCGGCTGCCGTTCCTGCCGATCCGGGCCGGCCTCGGCTCCGACGTCCTGCGGGTGAACCCGGAACTGCGCACGGTACGCTCCCCGTACTCCGATGGCGAGGAACTGGTCGCCATGCCAGCCCTGCGGCTGGACGCCGCGCTTGTCCACCTCAACCGGGCGGACCAGCGGGGCAACGGGCAGTACCTGGGCCCCGACCCGTACTTCGATGACCTGTTCTGCCTGGCCGCCGAGCGCGCCTTCGTGTCCTGCGAACGGATCGTGCCGACCGCGAGCCTGATGGAATCCGGGCCGCCGCAGAGCCTGCTGGTCAACCGGGCCATGGTGCACGGCGTGGTGGAGACCCCCGGCGGCGCGCACTTCACCAGTTGCGTGCCGGACTACGGCCGCGACGAGGCATTCCAGGCACAGTACGCCGCGGCGGCCGCCGACCCGGACGCCTGGGCGGGCTTCCAGGCCAGGTACCTGGCCGGCGACGAGGCGGCGTACCAGGAGGCCGTGGGGCACTTCCCGGCCCAGCGTCAGGCCGCCAGCGCGTGAAGCCCGACGACGTGACCCGGGCCGAGGTCTGCGTGGTGGCCTGCGCCGAAGCATGGCGCGGCGACGGCGCCATCCTGGCCAGCCCGATGGGCCTGATCCCCACCCTGGGCGCGCGGCTGGCGCAGCTCACCTTCGCGCCGGACCTGCTGCTGTCCGACGGCGAGGCCTACCTGCTCGCGCCCGGTGATCCAGGCCGCCAGCCGTCGCCCGGCGACCCGTCCCGCGTCGTCGAGGGCTGGCTCCCGTACCGCTCCGTGTTCACGATGGTTGCCGCCGGGCGCCGGCACGTGATGATGGGAGCGGCGCAGATCGATCCGTTGGGGAATCAAAACATCTCGTGTATCGGAGACTGGGGCCGGCCGAGGGCTCAGCTGCTCGGCGTGCGCGGCGCGCCTGGCAACACCATCAACCACCCGACCAGCTACTGGGTGCCCCGGCACTCACGCCGGGTCTTCGTCGAGCGGGCCGACATGGTCAGCGGCATCGGCTACGACCGCGCAGCGGCCATCGATGGGCGCGGGGCGGGCTTCCATGAGCTGCGCGTCGTCGTGACCAACCTGGCGGTCCTGGACTTCCAGACTCCGGAGCACACCATGCGGCTGCGCTCGGTGCATCCCGGAGTCGCCGTGAGCGACGTCGTCGTGGCCACCGGTTTCCCGCTGGCTCTTCCCGGCGAGGTGCCCGTGACCAGGCGGCCGGCCGCGGAGGAACTGGATCTGATCAGGTGCCGGCTGGACCCCACGGGGCGGCGCGAGCGGGAGCTCGGGTGATCCGCACACCGCTGACCGACCTGCTCGGCATCTCCTGCCCGATCATCCAGACCGGGATGGGATATGTGGCCGGCGCCCGGCTGGCGGCGGCGACCTCCCGGGCCGGCGGGCTCGGCGTCATCGCATCGGCGACGATGGGCACCGATGAGTTGCGTTCGGCCATCAAGGAAGTGAAGGAACGGACCGGTGCCCCGTTCGGGGTGAATCTGCGCGCCGACGCCCCGGACGCCGGCGAGCGGGTCGATGTCATCATCACTGAGCAGGTGCCGGTCGCCTCGTTCGCGCTCGCGCCGAAGCCGGAACTGATCAGCAGGCTGCGGGACGCCGGGGTGATCACCCTCGCCTCGGTCGGCGCCCGGCGGCACGCGGAGAAGGTAGCGGCCTGGGGCATCGACGCGGTGATCGCGACCGGCGGCGAGGGCGGCGGGCACACCGGCCCGGTACCGACCAGCCTGCTGATCCCCCAGATCGTCGATGCGGTCGGCATCCCGGTGATCGCGGCTGGAGGGTTCTTCGACGGGCGCGGGCTGGTGGCCGCGCTCGCCTACGGCGCCGCTGGGATCGCCATGGGCACCCGGTTCCTGCTGACCAGCGACAGCCCGGTCGCCGACGCGGTCAAGCAGGTCTACCTGGCCACTGACGTCACCGGCACCATGGTGACCACGCGGGTCGACGGTGTGCCGCACCGGGTGCTGCGGACGCCGCTGGTGCAGCGGCTGGATGGGGCCGGGCGGTTGAGCGGGCTGGTGCGGTCGGCCCGCAGCGCGGCCGCGTTCCGCGGGGTGTCCGGGCTGACCTGGCCGGACATGATCCGGCAAGGCCGGGCGATGCGCCGCGGCAGCGAACTGACCTGGGGCCAGGTGCTGATG
>DAIRVB010000542.1:0-3543 GCA_036803065.1 Streptosporangiaceae bacterium | reverse complement strand
GGGACACCGGCGCCGGCAGCGGCCCGTGGATCATGTCCGACCAGGAGAACGGCCTGTTCTCCGGATCCAACGTGAATAGCTCCAACCCCGGCGACCCGACGATCAACTACCGGTTCACCACCGCCATGATCGAGGGCGGGGCGAACCAGTGGGCGATCATTGGCGGCAACGCGCAGTCCGGCGGCCTGTCCACCTTCTACAGCGGCGTGCGGGCCCCAGGCTACAACCCGATGCACAAGGAAGGCGCGATCCTGCTGGGCATCGGCGGCGACAACAGCAACGGCGCTGCCGGCACCTTCTACGAGGGCGTGATGACTTCCGGCTACCCCTCGGCCGCCACCGAGAGCGCGGTCCAGGCCAACATCACCGCGGCCGGATACGGCGGCAGCAGCGGCGGCGGCGGGGGCAGCAGCACCGGTGCGCTGCACGCGGTGGGCGCGGGCAAGTGCCTGTACGACCCGAACTCGACGACCACGCTGGCCACCCAGATGCAGATCTGGGACTGCAACGGCGGCGCGAACCAGACCTGGACGCACACCTCGTCGAACCAGCTGACCCTCACAGTCGGTGGCGCGACACTGTGCCTGGACGCCAGCGGCCAGGGCACCAGCCCCGGCACCAAGGCCATCATCTGGAGCTGCAACGCCCAGGCCAACCAGCAATGGAACCTCAACTCCAACGGCACCATCACCGGCGTGCAATCAGGCCTGTGCCTGGACGTCACCGGCGCCTCCACCACCGACGGCGCCCTGGCCGACCTGTGGACCTGCAACGGCCAGAGCAACCAGCAATGGACACTGGGCTGACGGCCACACCACCGTCCGGGACCGCACTTCCCGGATAACCCGCGGTGTGCGAGACGGGCACGTCACATCCCGTCTCGCACACCGCACCCACGGACACGTACACCGACACCGTCAATCCGGCCACAGCCGCGAGTCGAATACGATGACCAGCCCTTCGGGCAGCCGCCCGTTGCGATTGGCTCGCCCACCTGCCTGCTGCAAGGATTCCGCTGGGGCGAATGCCCGCAAAACCAGAGGGAAGTCAAGGTCAACCCCAGCCTCGACCAGCTGCGTGCGCCGCTACAGGGCACGTTGGGAGTGCGGGTTCGCGGCTCGGCGCGCGGTAGGGGCCGGGCGAGTGCACGCCCGGCCCCGTTGCTGCGGGTCAAGCATCCTCAGTCTTCGGCCGGCAATGCCCTGGCCGGGGCGCTGGCGGGCGTCGCCTGGGGACCGCGGATCGTGATGAGGATGACGAGCAGGGCGCACACGTCGAAGATCGCCGCGACCAGGAACGAGGTGGCCATGCCGTGTGTGAGCACTTGATGTGCTTGCGCGAGCGGGGTCGCACCGGCCAGGGGGTGCGCGGCGGCGTTCCTGCTCGCGCTGCCGAACACGGTGACCAGGGCGGCCAGGCCGAGTGACCCGCCGAGCTGCTGCGTCACGTTGACCATGCTGGACGCGGCGCCGGAGTCCTCGGGCCGGACCCCAGCCAGGGAAGCCATGGTCAGCGGTACGAACACCATGCCCATTCCGGTGCCGAAGAGCAGCATCGGGCCAAGGACACCGGACAGGTAACTAGTGGACTGGGAGACCATGGACAGCCACGCCATACCGCCGATGACCGGCAGCATGCCCGCGAGCATCAGGGCCTTCGGCGCGAACCTGGCCAGCAGCCTGGGCGCGGCGCGTGACACGGCGAACAGCGCGGCCGTCATGGGCAAAAACGCGATCCCGGCCCGGAGCGGGCTGAAGCCGAGGATGTCCTGCACGAACTGGGTGAGGAAGAAGAACATGCCGAACATGCCCGCGACAAGCAGGAGCCTGGCGGCGAGGGAGCCGGAGCGGCCGGCGCTGGAGAAGAGCCGCAACGGGGTGATGGGCTGCCGGGCCCGGGTCTCGGTGACCAGGAAAATTCCGAGCAGCACGACCGCGGCGGCGAAGGCCGCAAGGGTCAGGCGGTTGCCCCAGCCGCTGGCGGCAGCCCTGATGAACGCATAGGCCAGCGAGGTCATGCCGGCTGTTGATGTAAGCGCCCCGGTAAGGTCGAAACGGCCGGGTTGCCGCCGCGACTCCGCGATGAACACGGGAGCGATCGCCACGACGGCGATCCCGATCGGCACGTTGATGAACAGCACCCAGCGCCAGGACAGCCACTCGGTGATCACGCCGCCGAGCACCAGTCCCAGCGACGCGCCGGCGGTGACCACCGCGGTGTAGATGCCGAGCGCGCGGGTTCGCTCCCGGCCTTCCGCGAAGCTGCCCACGATCATCGCGAGCACGGCGGGCGAGGCCATCGCGCCGCCGGCGCCCTGGGCCGCGCGGGCCGCCAGCAGCATCCCGGCCGATGTCGCGAGCCCGCCGGCCAGCGAGGCAGCGGTGAACAGGCTGATGCCGGCCAGGAAGACCCGCAGTCGGCCGAGGATGTCGCCCGCCCGCCCGCCGAGCAGCAGCAGCCCGCCGAACGCCAGAGTGTAGGCGTTCAGCACCCAGGACAGGCCGGTCGCGGAGAAGCGCAGTCCCTGCTGGATGTGCGGCAGCGCGATGTTCACGACGGTCATATCGAGGATGATCATGAGCTGGGCGCCGAGCACCACCAGCAGGGCGATGCCCGGGCGGTCATAGTGTCGGCGCCGCAGCGTGCGTCGCTGAGGTGGCGCGGCGGTTTCTGACAGTGATGGAGCAGGCAAGGATTTCCCCTGAGGCTTGAGGTAGTATCCGGAGGTGTGCTCCGATTAATATACGGAGGAACCCTCCGTTTGGCAATCTGTTAAAGCTGATGACGATGAGCGCGGCAGAGACGTCCAGCCCGGAGCGGGCCTGCGCCTTGCGGGCCGACGCACGCCGCAGCCACGGGCGGCTGCTCGCGGCCGCAGCCGCGGCCTTCGCTGAGCACGCGGCCGATGACGCGTCCCTCGAAGAGATCACGCGGCGCGCGGGCGCCGGGATCGGCACGCTCTACCGGCACTTCCCGGCCCGGCAGGCGCTGCTTGAGGCGGTTTACCGGGACCAGGCCGAGGTGCTGCACGCCAGGGCGCTCGAGCTGCTCAACTCACCTTCGCCCGGCGAGGCGCTCGCCACGTGGCTGCGCGCCATGATCGAATTCGGCGCCACGAAGCGCAGCCTGCCGAAGTCGCTGATGGCCACGCTCGGTAAGGATTCCGAGTTGCTCTCCACGTGCGGCACCCTGATTCGCGAGGCAGCGACGCCGCTGCTGACCCGCGCGCAGCAGGCCGGCGAAGTGCGTGCCGGCACGGACATCACGGACCTGCTCAGGCTGTCCCACGCGATCGCCGTGGCCTGCGAATACGCGTCCCCGCACGCAGACCAGGCCGGCCGGCTGCTTTCGCTCATGCTCGACGGCCTCCGATCTCCTGCCCCTGGGCCGGCGACCCCAAACCGCCTCAGCAGCAAACCGGCCGTCTAAACCGTTGCTGTCAGGCACCGCTAGGCTGAGACAGGAGTGGCAGAAGCCATTGCGGCCCTCCTAGCCGAGTTCTATAAGAAGGTGGACGCCCGGACGTAGCCACCTCCCCAATGG
>DAIRVB010000541.1:0-3547 GCA_036803065.1 Streptosporangiaceae bacterium | reverse complement strand
GAAGCGGAGATGCAAGGCGTGCTGCGCATCTTCAACACCGGCGATGCGCGCGAGTCGCCCGCCGTCCGGGTCGCGCAACTGCTGCAGGGCATGGGCGCGGACGTGCGGGCGGCCGACCCGCATGTCGCTGGGAGCGGCACCGTAGCCGAGATGGTGACCTGCGTCGAGCTGACGCCGGAGGAGATCTCCAGCGCCGATGCGGTGATCCTGCTCACCGACCACGACGCATTTGACATCGACGACATCACCAGCCACGCGCGCTACATCCTGGACTGCCGCCGGGTCCTGTCCGGCGAGAATGTCGAGACCCTGTGACCGCAGCGCCGATGCGGATCATCTGCGTCGCCGGAGCGCGGCCCAACTACATGAAGGTCAAGCCGGTCATGGACGCGCTCGAGGAGCGCGGGGCGCAGGTGATCCTCGTCCACACCGGCCAGCATTACGACTCGGCGATGAGCGACGTCTTCTTCGCCGATCTGGGGATGCGCCGGCCCGACCACTTTCTCGGTGCGGGCCCGGGCCGCCATGCCGTCCAGACGTGCCGCGTGATGACGGCATTCGAGCCGCTCTGCGAGCACCTGCGGCCGGATCTCGTCGTGGTCGTCGGCGACGTGAACTCCACCCTGGCGTGCGCCCTCGTCACAGCGAAATCGGGTGCGCTGCTCGCCCATGTCGAGGCCGGCCTGCGCAGCAGGGACTGGTCGATGCCCGAGGAAATCAACCGCGTGGTCACCGACCGGGTGAGCGACTACCTGTTCGCCCCGTCGGCTGACGCGGTGGCCAACCTGCGGGCTGAAGGATGCCGGGACGACCAGATCCACCTCGCGGGCAATGTCATGGTGGACACGCTGCTGGCGAATCTTGACCGGGCGCTGCGGGGCGACACGCTGCATAGGCTCGGACTGGTGCCCCGGGGGTACGGCCTGGTCACGCTGCACCGCCCGGCGAACGTCGACGACCCGGCCGTTCTGGCCGCCCTGCTGCGCGCGCTCGAGGACGTCGCGCGGCTATGCCCGCTCGTCCTGCCGGCCCACCCCAGGGCGGCGGGCCGGCTGCGCGACGCCGGTGCCTCCGGGCGGATCCGCGTCATCGCCCCCGCCGGCTACCTCGACTTCATCGCCCTGCAGGCATCGGCGCGCCTGGTACTCACCGACTCTGGCGGCGTGCAGGAAGAAACCACCGCCCTCGGCGTTCCGTGCCTCACCCTTCGCGACAATACGGAGCGTCCGGTAACCCTCAGCGAGGGGACGAACCGGCTAGTCGGGCGTGATCCCGCCCGGATCGTCGCGGCGGCCCGCCACGTGCTCGAGGCGCCGCCGCCGCCGCGGCGGCCGGGCCTGTGGGACGGCCGCGCCGGGCAGCGAATAGCCGCGGCGCTGCTCGCCGACCGGGGAGGCCGGGAACGGCTGCGGCCCACCGACGTCCCGCCGGGACCGGGCCCGCTCTTGTGTGCCCCGGTGTCACCGGGCGGGTCAGAGTGACAGCACCGGGTTCCACCGGAGCAACCGGTCGACCATGCTGCACATCATCACGGCCACGACCAGCGCCAGCAGCGCGAGCCCTGCGAACGCCCGTTTGGGCGAGCCTGCCTGGGCGACCGGCCCGGTGTCTGCGACGATCTGGGCCGTGATGCGATCGCGCGGCAGCACGCCCGCCTGAGCCTGCCGGGCCGACAGGAGGCGGCCAAGCAGCCGCGCCGAGACCATGAACGTGTGATGGGCAGCTGCCGCGCTGTGCGACTTAGCCGTCAGCGTGGCCAGCGGCTCACCGTAATCCGGATAATCCTCGTTATAAAGATTGATAAGAGCCATGTTGACATCAGGCGCGCCACCTGCCGCGCGAATCTGGCGCTGAGTCTGCGGGCTCGTGAGGATCTTGGCCATGGCATCGCCGCTGGTGATGAGGGACCGGGTGAACGAGACATATGCGTTGGGGGCGTTCTGCGATGGGGGCAGGCTGAATATGACGGCCGCGCTCTCCAGATACATCGGCGGCGTGCTCTTGATGTCGTATCCAAGACCAGCTGCGACGGTGAGCACCACTACCACCACGGCCAGGCGCAGCCGCTTTCGTATCGCATCGGCAGGCAGGCTTATTGGCCGCTCTCGGCTGCTTTCTGCCCTCTTGAAGACTACCGGCATGCTACGAACGATATCCGTCCGGTGCGATACGGCACCCATAATTACGCAAGGCAAAGCAAAGAAAATCTCATAGCCGTAGACTCGGCCAAGGACTGGAGGACCGCCCTGTTCAGCGGCGCGGCAGCCTGACTCTCGGGAAACTCGAGTATAGCGCGCGAGGCTGCAATATTAGTGCAATTAAGGTGGAATAAATGGATCTCGGCGAATCACTTCATATCTGGCGCAGGCGATGGATTCTGACCGTCGCGATGCTCATTCTGGCATTGGCAGGCGCGGTCACCGCCCTGCAGAGCCTGCCACGGGTCTACCAGGCGAGTTCCTCGGTGATCCTGCTGGCCTCGCCCTCCGCCGCCAGGCTGAACGGCGGCAACCCGTACCTGAGCTTCAGCCCGTCGCTGACCCTGACCGCTGATGCCGTCAGCAGAGAACTCATGGCGCCGGGAACCGCGCGGGACCTGGCCGCCAGAGGATTCCCCGGGCCGTACACGGTCGCCCTGGCCCCGGACACGACGGGGACCACCGGATCCGTTCTCCTGGTCACGGTTACTGACGGCAGCAGGGCCGCGGTCGAGCCCACGCTGCACGCGGTGATCCGCGAGATCAGCGGCCAGCTGTCCCAGCTCCAGGCCAGCGTCGCGCCGCGCAGCCGGATCCAGGCCACCGCGCTGTCCTACACTCCGGAGGCCAATCTCAGCATCAGCCATACCGCGCGCCCGCTCGTCGCCATCTCGGCGCTAGGACTTCTGGCCGCTCTCGGGATCCCCGTCGCCGTGGACGGGGTGATCGCCCGCCGGGGGGTACGCAACGGCGCCCTGGATCGTGAGGTGACCCCGGACCCGGCCGATGAGCGGCCGTCTGACGATCGCACCATCGTGCAGCCACTGGACAACTGGCCGCCATCTGACAACGGCAGCCAATCACATCGGGCGCCGCGGACGAGCAGGTAGCTGACCAGGTGCCGCGGCGAGCCGTCGTGAGTACCGGTGATCCTTACCTCGTCTGGATGGCCAGCCAGCTGTGGGAGGGTCACGGCACTGACCGGCGCCTGGCCTGTGCGCTAACGCGGTATGCCCGAATCTTGTGGGTTGATACGCCAGTATCGGTGGCGACCTCGGCGCAGACTCGCCTGGGGACGGCGCGGACATTACGCCCGGTCCTGTCCGCGCTGGGTGATCGTGTCATCCGGCTCACCCCGATGGCGCTTCCCGGCATGAGCCGCCTCGGGGTGCGCGCCACCACAGGACCGCTCGTCCGCGCCCAGGTCCGCTGGGCACTGCGCCGCACGGGCATCGAGCCTTTCGCCATCGTGGGGAGCAACTTCGAAAGCGCGCTTGGCCGGTGGGGCAGCGGCGTGGTGAGCGCGCTGCACGGCACCGATGACTACGTGGCAGGCGCCGACCTGATGG
>DAIRVB010000540.1:0-3547 GCA_036803065.1 Streptosporangiaceae bacterium | reverse complement strand
CCCCGGGGGACGTGGTGGTTACCAAGCGGCGGGTATCCGAGCCCGGCAGGTGCCAGGCTGGTCACCAGCGGGTGACGTCGGCCTCGTCGGGCTGCCGGGGGCGCAGGACCAGGAAGGTGAACACGCCCGCAGCGAGCACCAGGAACGCCGAGAGGTAGAGCGCGGCGTGCAGCCCGGCGTAGAACGCGCTGTACGCGGCGCGGATGACCTCCTGGACGAGGGGGCCCTGGCCGGCCCCGGCTGCCCCGCCGGCCCCCTTGGTGTTGCCGCTGGGGGGGACGCCGCCGGTCTCGATCGCGTGGATCACGATCGACTGGAAATTGGCCGGGATGCCGAGGTGCTTCAGCCTGCCGGTGAGGCTGGACCGTAGCTGGGCGTTGACCAGCGCGCCGAGGATCGCCACGCCAGTGACGGCACCGATCTCGCGGCTGGTGTTCGTGGCCGAAGCAGCCATGCCCGACCGCTCGGCCGGGACCGCCGACAGCGCCGCGGAGGTGATCGGCACGACGGTGGTGCCGATGCCGATACCGGTCAGCGCGAGGGCCGCGGCCAGCGGCGCGTAGGGCGGGTTCGGGCTGAGCGTGAGGGTCGTCAGCAGCAGGCCCGCGCCGAACAGCAGGCAGCCGATGAAGATCGACCAGCGCGGCCCGGCGGCCGTGGTCCAGCGGCCGGCCAGCAGCGAGGCCAGGATCATCAGCGCGGTCATCGGCAGGAATATGAGCGCGAGCTGGTAGCCGGTGTCGCCGACAACCTCCTGGAGGTACAGCGCGGTGAAGAAGAACACGGCGAACGTCGCGAAGTACGCGCAGAAGGCGACCACGTTAGAGGCGAGGAAGGGGGGAACGCGCAGGTATCTCAGGTCGAGCAGCGGGTGGGCGGCGCGGCTTTCCCACCAGAAGAAGGCCGCCGCCGCGGCCGCGCTGATACACAGCAGCGCGATCACGCTGGGCGCGGAGAAGCCGGAGCTCTCGCCACCGATCACCGCGAAGACCAGCGCGGTCAGCGCGGCGGCGCCGAGGACCGTCCCGGCGATGTCCACCCGGTGCGCGTCGGGATCGGAGCTCTCCGGCAGCACGACCAGGCCGGCCACCAGCGCCGCCAGCCCGAAGAACAGGTTGAACCAGAAGATCGCCCGCCAGTTCCACACGCCGACCAGCGCGCCGCCGACGACGGGCCCGACGGCGAGGGCCAGCCCGGACACGGCCGTCCATACGCCCAGAGCCCTGGTCCGGCGCCGCTCGTCGGTGTACAGGTGCCGCAGCATCGACAGCGTTCCCGGCTCGCTGGCCGCCGCGCCCAGCCCCATCACCGCGCGCCCGGCGATCAGCAGCCCGATGTTCGGGGCCAGGGCGGCCAGGACCGATCCAGCGCAGAAGATGCCGGCCCCGGCCAGCATGACTTTCTTACGGCCGAACTCGTCGCCCACCATCCCGAAGGCGAGCATCGCGCCGGCGAAGGTCAGCGCGTAGGCGCTGACCACCCACTGCAAGGCGGCGACGCCGGCGTGCAGCTCCACCTGCACGCTGCCGAGCGCGACGCTCACCACCGTGTTGTCCAGGAATGTCAGGAACAGCACCGTGCAGAGCACCGCGAGTGCGATCCCGCGGCCCCCGCGGCGCGCGGCTAGCGCGTGCTCGACGGCCGCGCCAGCCGCGCCGACCACCGGGCTAGCCCGCGGTCTTGCAGGCCGCTGGCAACGAGGAAGTCTTCCCGGCGAACTCGAGATTCAGCAGGCCGCAGAAGCTGGCCACGCCCACCTTCCAGATCCCGCCCTGGTAGACCGCGACGCCGCTCTGGTTAGCGAGCGCTGACTGGCCGCCCACCAGTATCGAGTACGTCACCGTGGCCTGCGTGGGCGACGTCACCACCACCTTCGTGACTTTCGCTGTCGCCTCGGACGCCAGGCCCGAGCCTGCCTGTGCCTTGATGATCGAGGCGAAGGTCGGCCCGTCCTGCAGCAAGCTGACCCGCGTCGCCGTGGGAGTCTTCGCGTCAAAGAAGGCCGTCCAGTTGGCCGTGATCTTCTGGACGGCCGCGCTGCCCGTCGCGGAAGAAGCCGAAGCGGACGAGGCGGGCGCCGAGCTGCTGGCAGTCGAGCTGCTGGCAGTCGAGCTGCCGCTGCCGCTGCTGCTGCAGGCGGCGAGGCCCGCACCGAGCGCGCAGGCAAGGGCTATCTGGAAGAGTGATCTACCAACTTTCATTCAGACCCTCCTCAGGTCATGATGACGAGCGTTTCCAAGGTGCGGCCTCGCAAACGCCGCTCTCCTGAGTCTGGCGTTGAGTCTGGCGTCGGCACCGGTGCTCGGCTGGCGGCGTCGGTTACAACTTGGCGGCATTGTGAGTGCGTTCACATGGTCAGCCGGTCCAGCGCAGCCTGGATCCTCTTCTCGGATACGGGTACGGGAGTGCCCAAGGTCTGGGCAAAAAGGCTGACCCGAAGCTCCTCGATCATCCAGCGCAGAGTTGCGGCATCCGCACCCCCGCGACCGGAGGCCGCACGCTCTTCCATGGCCCGCCGGTAGGCGTCTGTCACCCGGTGCACGACCGCCATCCGCTCGGCATCACGCCCCGGATCCGCAGGCGCCTTTTCCAGCCGCTGGGTGATCGCCCGCAGGTAGCGGACCAGGTCGGGCAGGCGTCGTGAGCCGGTTTCCGCGACGAACCCCGGGTGGATGAGCGCGGAAAGCTGAGAGCGCATGTCGGCAACTGCCGGGGCCAGCGCTGGGCTGGTGGCGCGGCCGAGCGTGGCCTCGGCGTGCTGCGCCTCCTCGAGAACCCGCGCGACCGCGCCAACCACGGCCGCCGTGGCGGCGGGCAGCGAGGATCGTGCTGCCTCCAGTAGGCGCGCGAAGCCCTCAGCGTCCCAGGCGGGGCCGCCCGCGTCCGCGATCACCTGGTCCGCCGCGCACGCCGCGCAGTCATCGAGCAGCGCACCCGCGCTCGGGTACGGATGCCGGCTCATCGCCAGCGTGGCATTGACCGGCAGCCGGCTGGCCACGGACCGCGCGCCGGACGGAACCTGGAGCAGTAGCAGGCGGCGGGTACCCCGCCACATGGCGTCGCTGGCCTCGGCTTCCGTCTCGAACAGCCGGACGTCGACCGAATCGCCGGCGTCCGCCAGCGCCGGGTAGGCGCGGACCTGCCCAGCGGTGAAGACCCGGGGCAGCGCGCCGATGTCCCAGGTCCGCAGGCCGGTGCGGGTGACGCCGGCGGCTGCCTCGGTGAGTGCCGCCTGCAGGCGTGGCCGCAGTTGCTGCCGCAGCACGGCCAGGTCTTTGCCGGTGGCGAGCACCCGGCCGGAGTCGGTCACCCGGAAGGTGACCGAAAGGTGGGCGGGCAGCCGGGACAGATCCCAGGCCTCGCGCGGGATCGTCACGCCGCCCATCCGGCCGAGTTCCGCGGCCAGGGCGCCTAGCAGGTCTCCGTGCGCCGGTCCCAGCGCGGCGAGCACGGCCCGGGCCGTGTCCGGGGCGGGCACGAAGGTCCGGCGCAGCTGCTTGGGCAGTGACCGGATCAGCTCCGTCACCAGTTCCTCGCGCAGGCCGGG
>DAIRVB010000539.1:0-3551 GCA_036803065.1 Streptosporangiaceae bacterium | reverse complement strand
CTAGTGCGGGCCGGTGCGATAGGCACCGTGAGATAACTGACAGGCGACACCCTTACCTGACGGCCATACCCAGATGGGAAGCCCATGTTCCGTGTCGACTCCGAAGTCGGGCGCCTGCGCCAGGTGATCTTGCACCGGCCCGACCTGGAACTGAAGCGGCTCACCCCGGACAACGCCGCCGAGTTGCTCTTCGACGACCTGCTCTGGGTAGCTGAGGCGCAGGCCGAGCACGACGCGTTCGCCGACGCGCTCCGCGGGCGCGGTGTGGTGGTGCATTACTACGCCAGCCTGCTGGCGCAGACCCTGGAGATCGCTGACGCCCGCGAGTTCGTGCTGGACCGGGTGTTCGATCCGCGCCTGCACGGGCCGCTGGCCTGCGCGGCGCTGCGCGGCGCCGTACATGGGCTGGGCTCCGGCGAGCTGGCTCAGTACCTGGTCGGCGGGATCACCAAGCGCGAGATCCTGGAACTGGTGCCCGAGCCGAAGAGCATCTCGTTCCACTCGCTGGACATCGACGGCTTCGTGCTCACCCCGCTGCCCAACCTGCTTTACCAGCGCGACACCTCGTGCTGGATCTACGGCGGGGTGTCCGTCAATGCGATGGCCATGCCGGCCCGGATGCGCGAGACCGTCTACGACGAGGCCATCTACCGCTGGCATCCGATGTTCGCCAGCGGCGGTTTCGAGGTGTGGTACCAGGGTACCGAGAGCGCGCCCGCGACCATCGAGGGCGGCGACATCCTGGTCCTCGGCAACGGCGCGGTGCTGGCTGGAATGAGCGAGCGGACCACGCCGCAGGCGGTCGAGATGCTCGCGCACCGGCTGTTTTCCGCCGGAGCGGCCCGCCGCATGGTGGCCCTCGACATGCCGAAGGCCCGGACGTTCATGCACCTGGACACCGTGCTGACGATGGTGGACTACGGGGTCTTCACCAAGTACGCGGGGCTGGGCATGCTGCCCTCGTACACGGTCGAGCCGGGCGCCACCGCCCATGAGCTCAAGGTCACCGACCATCAGCCGGAAGACATGCACGCCGCCATGGCCGCCGCGCTGGACCTGCCCAGCATCACCGTGCTGACCGCCAGCCAGGACGTGCGCTCCGCCCAGCGGGAGCAGTGGGACGACGGCTGCAATGTGCTGGCCGTCGAGCCCGGCGTCGTGGTCGCCTACGAGCGCAACGTGACCACGAACGCCTACCTGCGGGAGAACGGCATCGAGGTGATCACTGTGCGGGGCAGCGAGCTGGGCCGGGGCCGCGGCGGCCCCCGCTGCATGAGCTGCCCCATCGAACGCGCTCCCTGAGCACGGCGCGCCGCCACGGCGCGGGCCGTGGCGCGCCACGGCGCGGGCCGCAGCCCACCGCAGCCCACCGCAGCGCGTGTATTCATGATCACGAAGGATCCGGGGCGCTGTGTGACCCGGATCCTTCGTGATCATGGAACACGGGGTGAAGTGGTGGGGGGGGACGGTCGCTTGGATCACTAGGAGTAGTAGTTTGATCACTGATCGCAACATCTCCTACAGAAATGATCCCGCTATGAACGTGGCCAGGTTCGCGTCCGCACTTACCGTGGCCGGGCTGCTGGCCGGCGGCGGCGCAGCCTACCTCGCCAGGCCCGCTTCCAACGCGGCCGCCAGCCGTGCCCCGGCGGGCACAGCCATGATGGCCAGCCCGGCCGCCGCGCCGGTCAAGCCGGCCAAGGCCGTCAAGTTGGTCAGACCAGTGTCCGCTCGGGGCGGCGCACGGCACACGTCGGTCAAGCAAGCCACCGCTAAGGGCCGCGGGCCGACCGTCGCCAAGCCCGCCGACCCGCGGGCCGCGGCCACACAGTCGGCCAGATTCACCGCCTGGGCGAACCACGGGGGCCGGGCTCTCCTGATGAACAGCCTCGGCATCCTGGCCAAAACCAAGTCGGATGGCGCGGTGAAGAACATTGCCGCACTCGAAGCAGACTCAGGCACGCTCATCGCCGACGGCAACGCCTGTCTTGCCGATCCCCCTCCGGACCACGCGGCTAGCTGGAACGCCGCATTCGCGGCGATGGTCCGGGCGGGCGACGATCTAGCCGCCGGGAACCTGACAGCGGCGCACGCAGAATCACACATCGTTGAAACTGAAATCTACGCATTCACCTCACAAGCGTCCTGAGCAGGGCGGGAGCACCCGCACACCGGGCGGGACCCTCCCGTGATCATGAAACTGCGCGGTTCCGGCCGCCGCGGCCGGGCAGGTGCTCAGCGCCATCATGGAGCGCCGTCAGGATCACGGCCACCGAGGGGCGGCGGACGCTGGCCGCCCGCGCTACCGCGTAGACCTCGCGGGCCGGACTGCCCTCCGGGAGTTCACGGACGGCGACCCGCGCGTCGCCCGCGGCCAGCGCCAGCCGGGGGACGGCGGCGATGCCAATACCCCTGGCCACCAGGCTGAGGATGGTGCCCAGTCCCTCGAACTCCCATGGCACCGGCGGAGCGCCGCCCACCCCGGCGAGCAGCAGGTCCACGGCCTGCCGGGACGGCTCCCCGGCCGGCGCCGCCATCCACCGGCTGGTCTCCCGCAACTGCCGCAGGTCGACCGGCTCCCCCGGATCGGCCAGCCGATGCCCGCGCGGCACCACCAGCACGAGCGGATCCTGGACCAGCGGATAGAACCGCAGCAGCGGCGACTCGGTGCCGGCCAGCCCGCCCGACCAGTCGTCGACCAGGGCGACGTCCACCTCGGCCGAGCTGACCTGGCGCAAGCCTTCCGCCCGCTGGGTCTGCCGGAGCAGCAAGGTCAGCCCCGGGTGCGCCCGGAGGCTGCGCGCCAGCGCCGGCGCGAAGGCCGCGGCCGCGGTCGGGAACGCAGCGACCGACACCCGGCCCGACGGCTCCCTGGCCTGCACGGATAGATCCGCTTCCGCCTCCTCGACCTGGGCCAGGATGCGTTCGGCGTGGGCGGTGAGCCGGAGCCCGGCGTCGGTCAGCTCGGCCGACCGCGCGGTCCGGTCGAGCAGTGCCGTGCCCGCCTCGCGTTCCAGCGCGGCCAGTTGCTGCGACACCGCTGACGGGGTGTAGCCGAGGGCCGCGGCGGTGGCCGCGATGGTGCCACGCGCGGCGAACTCCTTCAGAAGGCGGAGCCGATGCAGGTCGAGCATAAGGTAAGCTTAACCTCAACAACAGTAATAGAAGCTTGTGCTAATGCATGAGTCAGGGCAAGCTGGTCAGCGTGGTCGGAGGCGCACTCCGATGCCCCGCCGCTCCACACGGCGCGATGCCGCGCCCCAACCAATCCGGCGCAGTGCGGCGTCCCGACCCCCGCAGCTAGGAGTCAAGGCCATGTCCATGGCTGATACGGCCATGCCGACCGTCAGCCCCGCACCAGTCACCACTCCCATCAAGATCTCGGCCACGCTGGCCGCCAACGAGGCCCTCGCCGTCCGCAAGCGCGCCGGCGAGACGGTGCTCCCGCTCGCCTTTGGCGAGGCCGGCCTGCCCGCCCATCCGATGCTCCGTGCCGCGCTGGCCGCGGCCAGCGACGGCAACTCCTACGGCCCGGTGGCCGGGCTGATGGC
>DAIRVB010000538.1:0-3558 GCA_036803065.1 Streptosporangiaceae bacterium | reverse complement strand
GATAACACTGGCGCTGGTGGTCGCGTTCCGCCTGTGGATTTCCTGGTCGGTGGGCCATGCCCTCACCGTGCCGGGCGGCGGGACCGTGCCGGAACGGCTTGCGGAGTGGGCCCGCGGCCACTACCTCGGGCCCGTGGTGACGTTCGGGGAATGGGTCTCCTACCAGCCGCCGAAGGTGGGGGGCAAGCCGTCGTTCGCGCTGACCGGCCCTAGTGCTGGCTCGGTCAAGGCACCGAAGAAGCCCACATACGGGCCGCCCCCGGCCCTGAAGCCGATCGTGGCCAGCCCGGTGCCCGGCGAGGGCACCTGGCGGGTGCTCGGCACGGTCGCCGGCGCCCCGGCCATCTTTGGCACCTACCTGCGCGCGAGCAGCATTTACAGCTCATACGTCGCGGGCGTCGTCTCGATGAACCAGAAGCTGGTGCGGTTCGAACTGCACCCGGGCGCAGTTGACCCCGGCGCGGGCCCCTGGCAATCCGCCACGTACATTCCGCCGGCCGCCCGCCTTGGCCTGCTGGCGACGTTCAACGGCGGATTCAAGATCTCCTCTTCCGGAGGCGGCTTCTACCTCAACGGCAGGACCTTCGGCACGCTAACTAACGGAGCCGCGTCGGCCGTCTACTACCGGGACGGGCACATGGCGATCGGCGTGTGGGGAAGCACCGTGGCGATGACCCCCGACGTGGTGGGCGTGCGCCAGAACCTGCACCCGATCGTGGAGAACGGCGCCATTCCCGCGTCGGTCGACTACAACGTCGAGGGCAGCTGGGGCGCCACCCTAGGTGGCGGCTACTACGTCTGGCGATCCGGGGTCGGGATCACCCCGGACGGGCGGATCATCTTCGTCTACGGCCCGTCGCTGAACGTGCGGGAAGTCGCCACGCTGCTCCAGCGGGCAGGCTGCGTGACCGCAATGGAGCTGGACATCAACCCCGACTGGATGTCGTACATGTACTACCTGCCGAAGAGCAACCCGGCGGACCCGACTCCGGTCAACCTGCTCCCTAACCAACTGCAGGCGCCGACCCGCTACTACTCCCCCGCCAGCCGCGATTTCACGGCTGTGTACGCACGGTGACGACCCGCCTGGGTAAAACCGAGATCCCGCCTGCCCGGACAGAAGCGCTCACCCGCTCCGCGGCATCGCGGCGCTGGCTGCGCGCTGCCCTGGAGACCTCCCGGCCCCGCCAGTGGCCGAAGAACCTGCTCGTCTTCGCTGCGCCTCTGGCGGGCGCGTCGCTGGGACGAGACGAGGGACTCGCCTACGCGCTGGCGGCCGCCGCCGCTTTCACCGCCGCGTCGGCCGCCGTGTACTTCATCAACGATGTCGCCGACGCGGACCGCGACCGGCGTCACCCGACCAAGCGGCTGCGCGCCGTGGCGTCAGGCCGGCTTCCCGCGGCCCACGCACTCGCGCTGGCTGCCGCCGCCGTCACCGCCGCCGAGGTCACGAGCCTGAGCAGCGTCGGTCCGGCGCTGGCCGCGCTGATCGCCGTCTACGTTGTCTTCTCGTCCCTCTACACGCTCGTGCTCAAGCACGTCCCCGTTGTCGAGCTGATATTCGTCGCCGCGGGCTTCGTGCTGCGGGCCCTCGGCGGTGCCGTGGCGACTCACGTGCCGCCGTCCGCCTGGTTCCTGGTCGTCTGCAGCCTGGGCGCGCTCATGGTCGCGACCGCCAAGCGCTTCACCGAACTCGCCGTGCTCGGCGCCGACGCGGCCCGGCACCGCCCGGTCATGCGCTGGTACACACCGGCCTTTCTGCGGCTGGCCCAGCGGGTGACAACCATCGTCATGATCTCGGCCTACCTGTTCTGGGCGCTCAGCGAGCACGGCAGCTGGATGCGCGGCTTGCATCTGGCCAGTGCCCTGCCGCTGACCGCGGCACTGATGCGGTTCGACTGGCTCACCACGCACAAGCCCGGCAAGCCGGTCGAGGACCTTATCGCCAGGGACGGGCCGATGATCGGCTGTGAGCTGGCGTGGCTGGCGCTGTTCGTAGCCGGGCTGTAGCGATGGAGGTGGGGCTGTGCTGAAGCGGCAGGGTGCACCGAGCGCACCGGCCCGTGTGTTGCTGCTCGGCGGGACCAGCGAGATCGGCCTGGAGATCCTGGCCGCGCTCGGAGCGCCACCGGAAACCGAGGTGATGCTGGCTGGCCGGGATGAGCAGCGGCTGGCGGCCGCCGGGAAGGCGCTGAGCTACCAGGTGCGCACCCTGCCCTACGACGCCACCGCGCTGGACACCCACCAGGCGCTGATAGACCGCGCCTTCGCGGCCGGGGACGTGGGCCTGGTCATCTCCGCGGCGGGCATCCTGACCCCGCAGGAGACGCTGGAACGTGATCCGCTCCAGGCCGGGCTGCTCATCGAGACCAACTTCACCGGGCACGTCACCACGCTGCTCGCCGCCGCCGCGCGGATGCGTGCCCAGGGGCACGGCACCATCGTCGTGCTGTCCTCGGTCGCCGCGATCCGGCCCCGCAAGGCCAACTTCGTGTACGGGGCGGCCAAGGCCGGCCTGGATGCCTTCGCCCGCGGGCTGACCGACTCGCTGCACGGCAGCGGCGTGCGGGTGCTGCTGGTCAGGCCCGGCTTTGTCACCGGCCGGATGACAGCGGGGATGAGCCCGGCGCCGCTGGCCAGGACGCCGTCCGAGGTGGGCACCGCAGTCGCGGCGGCGCTCTCCGGGAACGCCACCGTGACCTGGGTGCCGCCGGGGATGGCCCTGCTGGCAGGCGTCCTCCGGGTGCTGCCCCGGCCCATCTGGCGCCGACTACCCCGCTGAGCCGGGGAGGAGTCGCTGATGCGGGTGCTGGTGGCCGAGGACGACCGGGGCCTGCGTGAGGTACTCGGCCGGGGGCTGCGGGAGAACGGCTATACGGTCGATGCCGTGCCCGACGGCCGGGCGGCCATGGACTACCTGCGCAGCTACGACTACGCGGTGGTCGTGCTCGACTGGCGGATGCCCAGGGTGTCCGGCCTGGAGGTTCTGCAGTGGATGCGCCGGAGCAAGCTGCCGGCCGCGGTCCTGATGCTGACGGCCCGTGACGCACCCGCGGACCGGGTGACCGGACTGGACCAGGGCGCCGACGACTACCTGATCAAGCCGTTCGATTTCACCGAGCTGCTCGCCCGGATCCGGGCCCTGCAGCGCAGGCCACGGACGTCGCAGTCACCTCAGCTGGTAGTCGGCGACGTGCTCTTCGATCCGGCGACCCGGGAGGTGCGAATCGGAGCACAGCGGCCCGCTCTCACCGGCACCGAGCGCGGCATCCTGGAAATGCTCATGCGCCGGTCGCCGGCGGTGGTGGACCGGCGGTCGATCGCCGTGCACGTGTGGGACAACGAGGCTGACGCCATGGGGTCCAACACCATCGACGTCCACATGGCCAGGCTGCGATCCAAGCTCGCGGGCGCCCAGGTGCGCGTCGAGTCCGTCCGGGCTGTCGGGTACCGGATCGTGGCCCGGTGAGGATGCGGCGCGGGTCCGGGTCCGGGCGTGGCTCCGGATGGCGCGGGTCCGGGTGGCGCCTGTCGCTGCCGCCGCAAATTGCCCATGCC
>DAIRVB010000537.1:0-3564 GCA_036803065.1 Streptosporangiaceae bacterium | reverse complement strand
TGGTGGCTGATAAGTGGCACCGTTTGCTGGCTGCCCCGGGCCCTGAGACGCGGCCAGCCGCAGACAGGTTTACCTCACGGGAGGTCATCCACCGTTGTGGCCGGCTGAGGCCGCCGCGACCGCCGTCAGCCGACGCTGCGAGCGCACAATAGAAAGCACGCTCAGCGTCACGATTCCGATCGTGAACCACCAGCTGTAGCGGGAGATGGTCATGGCCGCGACGACCGCGTGGTGACCTAGCGTGTACCCCAGCCCAGCGAGAAGGCCGGCCCACAGCAGAGCGCCGATCAGATCCAGGATGAGGAACACGACGAGCCTCATCCCGGCCCAGCCAGCTATGACATAGATGATCGCCCTGGGGATTGGGAGGAAGGAGCTGACCACCACAGCTGGCCAGGTGAACTTGGGGCCGGCCCGCTGCACGCGCGCCATGTGCTTAGCCGCGCGCCGGCTCCCGGGCAGGACCATGATGATCCGCTCGCCCCACAGCCGCCCCGCCCACCAGTACAAAGCGTCGGACTTCATCAGTCCTGGAATCGCGGCGAGCACCACCACGGCCAGCGTTCCGTGCCCGGCCCTGGCGAACGCGGCGGCCGAGATGATGGATTCGGTGCCGCCATTCAGCAGTTCAGCCACTACCGGGTGAGTGCCGGCCAGCGACACCCGCAACGGCAGCAGGACCCAGTAGAACAAGCCGCTGAGCGCGATGCCCAGCCAGCAGAGGATGTCGGCTGCCCGCGGCTTCCCGTGCCAGGGCAGCCGCGGATCGTCCTGCGGATCCGCCTTCCCGGGCGCGGCTGCCGCAGCGGCAGCCGCGCGTTCCGCGGCCTGGGCAGATTCCGTCCCGGGGACGCTCATGAGGCAAACTCCCAGACGTAGGCGCACCCCTGCGCGGCAGCTACCAGGACCAGGCACGGAATCACCCGGCCCGCGGGCACAGCGTAGTCGCTGCGCCGACGTTGCACGACGAGCCCGGCGGCCCGCAGTTCGCGCAGATGATGGTAAAGCTGGCCGGGTAGTACCCGGGCCCGGGATCTGGGCCAGTTCGTACGTGGTGTGCGCGCCGGCGAGCAGGGCGCCGGATGAGTCCCAGGCGCACCGCATGCCGGCGACACCTCAAAGTCTGCTGGGGCCAAGCCACATGGAGCGCGAGCCCGCAGGTCCAGTTGGCGGCCACATACGTCGCCACGGGCACTCGCTGTGGTTGATGGCCCTGCGAACACCTGATCGACGCCGATCGCAGAGCATGGCTGCATTCCGGCAGCGGACGCGCGAAGAGCCGCCGTTCGGCGTGGCAGGGATAGCCCAGATCACTTATAGGCTGAGACGTGCAGATCAGACGCTCTGGCGCCAAGGACGAGGTTGTCATTCGAATGCCTGATCAGCGGTGTGCAGTGGCTCCTCCAACGTCGGCATGAACGGCGACAGGAAGGGGTCTTTCTGCATCGAAACCTGACCTCGCACCATCCGGAAGACCTGGAACTCGTTGTCCAGTCCGGTCGTGTCTTCATCGTCATAGATGTACAGCAGCCCATACGCCCTGGCGCCGGCTCGCCGACCCGCCGGAACAACTCGATGATGCTCTCCCCATGAGAGCCGCGATGATTCGGGCACCCGGCCATGTGGAGGCATCGGGCAGCGTTCATCCACCGGAAGTCCATGAGCGCGTAGTCAGCCAACGGCTCGACCAGGGCACGGATCCCGGCCTCGGCGTCTTGTGACAGCTCCCATCGGCGGCGAGGTCATCCGCCGAAGCGGGCGACGCCCGCACGGCCACCCACCCGTGATACTCAAACACGGCGACCCTCCCTCAACGTGACCTGCCTCTGCCGGCGATCGCGAACACGGTAACCCCGCGCTGCGCCTGAGGTCGCGGGCAGTTGTCCCGCCGCTAGGCCAGCGCGCATAGCGGCGTGGCTGGCAAGGCCAGTGTCACGCTGAGGGCCAGTACCCGAGCCGCCTAATAGTCCAGCGTCGGCTGCGATGCTGGGCCCTGCGGGGCGCCCAGATCGGCCATTCTTGCGCTCCTGCCTGGGTGCGCCAGTCTCTCCGGCCAGCAAAAGGCTGCTGCCCACGCTTGTGCGCGCCCCGGTAAAGCGGCGATCTCTGATCTGGCCGCCGTAGACGGTGCTCTTGGCGGCGCAGCGGCGACTGGCTTGCTCACGCAGGGAACCAGCTTCTTTGCGTGGTACTCGATCGGACTGCTTGCGGGGATAGGCCTGTTCTTCGTGATCTTCGGTAGGCTCAACGGACTCCGGCGCCTGGCTACCGTAAAGAGGGTCCGGACTGAGGTACTCGGCGGCAGCAGCAACGATGAGCGGGGACCAACCTGGCCACGGGCCTAACCGCACTGCGGGTCTCCAACGCCGGGGCAGACACGATTGAGGATCGCAAGGTGCTGCCAGTAAACGTCCGCTCACCGGCTATCAGGCGAACGGCGATCGACGTCGCCGGCCAGCCGGTGCGATGTGAGGAAGGGACTTCCCGACGTGCCTGAGCATGCGATATTGGGCCGGCTCGCGAACAAGGTGTGCGTCATCGCCGGTGCGGCTGGCGTCATCGGCGAGGCGACCGCCGGGCGACTCCGGCGTGAGGGCGCCACCGTAGTCGGCGTCGATCAGCGGGCGCACTCAGTCGGCGTGCTGTCCGTGGAAGCTGACCTCACGGCGGAGGCCGAGGTTGAACGGACGTTCGCCCGCATCTACCAGGAGTTCGGCCGGATCGATGTGCTGTTCAACAACGCGGGCCTCAACGACCCGGATGATCACTCCGCACTCGACATGACGCAGGAGACATGGGACCGGGTTTTCGCTGCCAACCTCACGACGACCTTCCTCTCGTGCAAGCACGGAATCCCGTATCTGCTCAGGAATGACCCTCCGTCCGGGTCGGTGATCAACACCGCCTCGTTCCTGGCGGTGATGGGAGCAGCGACCTCGCAGATGGCTTACTCGGCGGCCAAGGCCGCCGTGATCCAGCTCTCCCGCGACCTGGGCACGCACCTCGCGCGCCAGGGTGTGCGCGTGAATGCCCTGTGCCTGGGGCCAATCGAGACCCCGCAGCTGCGCGAGCTGTTCAGCAGGCTTCCTCCCGAGGAACTCCCGAAGCGGCTCATCCACTATCCGATGGGGCGCTTTGGCACAGTCGAGGAACTCGCCGGCACCGTGGCCTACCTCGCGAGTGACGACGCCGGCTTCGTGACCGCATCTGCCTTCCCGATCGAGGGAGGCATCACAGCCGCCTTTACAGTGCCCTCCTGACGACACGCCCGGCGAATGCCCACTGCCCCTCGCACCTGGCAAGAACACTGACCGGCCCATCGGCTAGGTGAATGCCGTGGCATCCAGCCCGGACAAGTGCCTGCCCGCCGCCGCCAGTGACGATGACGACCGGACGGGTGCAGGTGCGGGAGGCGGCAACCGGGGAGGTGATGCGCACGCTCACCCGGCCCCGCCAGCTGGGCGGGCGGCGCGGCGTTCAGCCGGACGGAAGCCTGCTCGTCTCCGCCGAAGGGGACAAGACCATGCGGGCATGGGGCTGACCGGAACCGGCTGCGATATTCGG
>DAIRVB010000536.1:0-3566 GCA_036803065.1 Streptosporangiaceae bacterium | reverse complement strand
ACGAATAGCCGCTGAGCCTGGCGGCCTTTACAATCGCCCGCGGCGCCAGTGTGGCTTGCGCTTGTCCAGGAAGGCCCGTATCCCCTCCCGCGCGTCTGGCAACTGGCTGGTCGCCGCCATCACCTCGATGGCGTAGGCATACGCCTTTGGCTGGTCGAGGTCGATCTGCGCATAGAGGGCCTGCTTGCCGATGCCCTTGCTCTCGGCGGATCCCCGGGTAACGCGGTCGAGCAGGTCCTGGACGGAGGAGTCGAGTTGCCCCGCGGGCACCACCTGGTTGACCAGTCCCCAGTCGAGCGCGGTCGCCGCGTCGATGACGTCACCCGACAGAGCCATCTCCATGGCCCGTTTCCGGCCGACGTTCCGGGCGACCGCCACCATCGGGGTGTGACAGAACCAGCCGCCCTTGCCACCGGGAGCGGCGAAGCCCGCGTCCTGGCTGGCCACGGCGAGATCGGCACTGGCTACCAGCTGACAGCCGGCTGCCGTGGCGAGGCCGTGCACCCGCGCCACGACCGGCTGCGGCACCTGCTGGATGAGAGTCATCAGCTCGGTGCAGGTCACCAGCAACGAGCGGACCGCCGACAGGTCAGCATCAGCGATGTCGGCGAAGTCATGACCCGCGCTGAACACCGGCCCGTTGCCGGCCAGGACGACGCCCAGGGCGTCGCTGTCCCCGATGTCACGGAACGCTGTGATCAACTCGCGCATGTGCTCCAGCGACAGGGCGTTGCGCCGCTGCGGCCGGTTCATGGTGACGGTGGCGAACGCACCGGACCGCTCCACCAGGATGTGCTCGAACCCCATGGCGGCCTCCTCCTGAGCGCAGCCTACGCTCGCCCCGTGCCGCCGCCGGTGCCTGTGACGAGGCTGGCCTGCCGTGTCCGGTAGGCGGCGACGTTGGTGCGGTTCGCGCACGAGGTGCCGCAGAACCGCCGGGACCGGTTCTTGGACAGGTCAATGTGGACGTTGTTGCAGTCGTCCGCGGCGCACAGCCGCAGCCGCTCCAGCTGCCGGGAGCGGATGACGTCGGTGAACGCCATCGCCGCCTCGACGGCCATCCGGTCGGCGAGCGGTGCGTCAGAGGGGGTTGCGTGCAGGTGGTAGTCCCAGCCGTCGTGCTTGACCAGCTGCGGCAGGGCACTCGCCTCTCGCAGCAGGGTGTTGACGAGACTGGCGGCGTCGTCCTCGTTCATCTCCCACAGTCGCTCTAGCCGGGGACGCAGCCGGCGCACAGCGTCGAGCTCGGCCTGGTCGTGCGCGCGCTTCCCGGTCCATCGCCACGCCGCCACGAAGCGGTCGAGGGCGGCCAGATCAGGCAGCTGCTCGGTACCGCCGCGCCCGGTATTGACCAGGGCGGCGGCAACGGTCAGCGCCACCTCGGTGTCATGGGCAAAAAGCACCTTGACTCCTTTCGGGCCCGCCAGCTACTGTCACTAGTGTAAATCATTTTTACCACTTACAGGAGAGTACCGCAGTGAGCATCGCCGCAACCCGCGCCGCCCGGTCCGGCTCGGGCACGGGCACGGGCACGGGCACGGGCCTCGCCGTGCTGTCGGCAGCAACCTTCGGGACGTCGGGAACATTCGCCTCGTCGCTGATAGACGCCGGATGGAGCCCGGCCGCCGCCGTGCTCACCCGGATCGCTGCGTCGGCGCTCATCCTCACTGTGCCCGCCCTGGTGCAGTTGCGCGGCCGGTGGGCACTGCTGCGCCGGGCAGCGGGCCGGGTGGCCGCCTACGGCCTGGTCGCGGTGGCCGGCTGCCAGCTCTTTTACTTCAACGCCATCGAGCGGATGCCGGTCGGCGTGGCCCTGCTGCTGGAGTACCTCGGCGCGGTGCTGGTGGTCGGCTGGCTGTGGCTGCGGCACGGTCAGCGCCCCCGGCGGCTCACCGTCGCCGGCGCGGTCACCGCGATCGCCGGGCTGGTCATGGTGCTCAACCTGGCCGGATCTGCCCGGCTGGACCCGATCGGGGTGATGTGGGGGCTGCTGGCCGCGGTGGGCCTGGCGATCTACTTCCTGCTCTCGGCGGCCGACGATGAGGAGCCGCTGTCACCTATCGTCATGGCGTGGGCCGGGATGTGCGTTGGCGCGTCCCTCCTCGCCGCCCTGGGATGGATCGGCGTGCTGTCCATGACCGCCACGGCCACCGACGTCAATTTCCTCCACTACCGGGTCAGCTGGGTCGTGCCGGTGCTGGGGCTATCGCTCGTGGCCGCGGTGATCGCCTACGTCGCAGGCATCGGCGCGGCCCGCCGGCTCGGGGCCAAGCTCGCCTCGTTCATCGGCATGGCCGAGGTGCTGTTCGCGATCCTGTTCGCCTGGCTGCTGCTCGGTCAGATGCCGTCCGCCGTGCAGTTCGCTGGCGGCGCATTCATCCTCGCGGGAGTCACGCTCGTGCGCATCGACGAACTGCACGGCGCTCAGGCACCTTCCGGACCGCCCGAAACCCGGGTACGCGAGCCTCAACTGGCCAGCGCGGACACGTCCCGGCGATAGGTTGTGGGCCCGGGACGATATTCGGGCATACGGGAGTCGCGATGGGTGTGCTGGACGGCAAGGGCGTGGTGGTCACCGGGGGGTCGAGAGGCATCGGCCGCGCGATCGTGCGGCGGCTGGCCGCCGACGGCGCCAGCGTCGTGTTCAGCTTCGTCCGGAGCGCCGATCAGGCCGCCGGCGTAGAGCGCGCGATCCGGGATGCGGGCGGCCACGCGCACGCGGTCCAGGCTGACCTGGGCGAACCCGGGGCGGCCATCAGGCTGATGGACATCGCCAGCGAGCATCTCGACGCGCTGGACATCCTGGTCAACAACGCCGCGATGGAGTTCCCCCCGCAGGCCATGGCCGACACCAGCGAGGAGCTGTATGACGCGATCATGGCGGTCAACGCCCGGTCAACGTTCCTGACCATGCGCTATGCCGCCCGCACGATGCGCGAGGGCGGCCGGATCATCAACATCTCGACCCTCAACACCATCCGGCCCGGGCCGGGCATCGCCGTGTACGCGGCCAGCAAGGGAGCGATCGAGCAGCTCACCAAAGTCGCCGCGATCGAACTCGGGGGCCGCGGCATCACCGTCAACGCCGTCTCTCCCGGGGCCACCGATACCGACCTGCTGCGGCATAGCAACCCGGCGGACGCCCTCGAACAGGTCGCCAAGATAACGCCCCTGGGCCGCCTCGGCCAGCCTGACGACATCGCTGATGTCGTGGCCCTCGTCGCCAGCCCCAGCGCCCGCTGGATCACCGGTCAGGTCATCCACGCAACCGGCGGCCTGATGTGATGACGCGCTCCCCTAGATTCCGAGGCGGGCGGCGAGACCAGCCTCGCCCGTGGGGACCGTCGTGAGTTGCACGGCCTCAGGGTAGTGGCCAGAGATCCGTCGCGCTCAGGTCAGAGTCGCGCGCGCGATGGCGCCAGTCTCGGGCCCGGCCTGGGCGATCACGACGCCTTCGGGCGTCCAGATGCTGGAACGGCCGGCGGCCTGGTCGTAGCCGCCGCCGGTCGAGCCGGCGAAGCTGGCCACCGCGACCCAGACCTGATGGCCGGTGGCGACGCAACGGC